>CAYNBI010000004.1:0-13156 GCA_964395315.1 uncultured Chromatiaceae bacterium
CCGATGTGGATCATCTTGGTGCCGGTGTCCGCCTGCTGCCGGCCCTTGGTCACCGCCACCGAGTAGAACTCGCCGACCGAGCCCTCCCCGCGCAGGATGCAGCTCGGATATTTCCAGGTGATGGCCGAGCCGGTCTCGACCTGAGTCCAGGAGATCTTCGACCTTGCGCCGCGGCAGTCACCGCGCTTGGTCACGAAGTTGTAGATGCCGCCCCGACCGTTCTCGTCCCCGGGATACCAGTTCTGGACCGTCGAGTATTTGATCTCCGCACCCTCCAGCGCGATCAACTCGACCACCGCCGCATGCAGCTGGTTCTCGTCGCGCATCGGGGCGGTGCAGCCCTCGAGGTAACTCACATAGCTGCCCTCGTCCGCAATGATCAGGGTTCGCTCGAACTGCCCGGTATTGCTGGCGTTAATGCGGAAATAGGTGCTGAGCTCCATCGGACAGCGCACGCCCTTGGGCACGTAGACGAAGGTGCCGTCGCTGAAAACGGCGCTGTTGAGGGCCGCGTAGAAATTGTCCGTGGGGGGCACCACGGACCCGAGATATTGCTTCACCAGCTCTGGATGCTCTTTGACGGCCTCCGATATCGAGCAGAAGATCACGCCCGCTTCGCCCAGTTTCTCGCGGAATGTGGTCGCCACGGAAACGCTGTCAAACACCGCGTCGACTGCGACACCGGCCAGGGCCTTCTGCTCCTCGATCGGTATGCCTAGCTTCTCGTAGGTCTCCAGCAGAACCGGGTCGACCTCATCCAGGCTCTTGGGCCCGTCCTTCTTCTTGGGTGCGGAAAAATAGGAGATGGCCTGATAATTCACCGGCGGATAGTGCACGGAAGACCACTTCGGCTCCTGCATCGTCTGCCAGTGCCGGTAGGCCTTGATTCGCCACTCGAGCATGAACTTGGGCTCGCCCTTGCGCCGGGAGATCGCACCCACAACGCCTTCGTCGAGGCCAGGGGGTAGCGTCTCTGACTCGATTTCAGTGACGAAACCGTGCTGGTACTCCGATCGAACCAGGTCTTCGATCTCAGAGGCTTCACTCATCTGGCCGCGCTCCCGTAATCCTAGTATTTCACTTGGTCTTTAATATACGCATCCTTCCGCCGCTTTCAACACCCTTCTCGTCCTGGATGATGGTTGCCCCAGGAAGGACCTAGCCAGCCACCTCGCTCCACCCGGTGAGAAGGGTCGCGGGCCGGACAGGGAATCGGCGCAAGAGCTGCCTACCCATCGAAATCATTTTGCGAATGCGAATCGTTCGTATTATCATTAGTTCGCAGATCCCCTCGCACATTCTTCTGGTCAAGGCAAACACTGGAGGCCCCAACGTGTCGTTAAACGCCCGCCACCTCATCATTTCGGCATTGTCCGCCCTGCTCGCGATACCTGCTGGCGCTCTCGCGCTCGACGAGGTCAACGTCTACTCGGCACGTCAGGAGGACCTGATCAAGCCGCTGCTCGACCGTTTCACGGACGAGACCGGAATCAAGGTCAACCTGGTCACGGGCAAGGCCGACGCGCTGCTCAAACGCCTCGAGAGCGAGGGCATCAACTCTCCCGCCGACCTGCTGATCACAACCGATGCCGGACGGCTTTACCGGGCCAAGGAGGCGGGCGTGAGCCAACCGGTACAGTCTGCCGTGTTGGACTCGTCCATTCCGGCGAGCTACCGGGACCCCGAAGGTCACTGGTTCGGTCTCTCGCTGCGCGCCCGCCCGATTCTGTTCGTGCGGGGCGAGCTCGACCCGGCCGAGCTCTCGACCTACGAAGCCTTGGCCGATGCCGAGTGGAAGGGGCGCATCTGCATCCGCTCGTCGGACAATATCTACAACCAGTCGCTCGTCGCCTCCATGATCGCCGCCAACGGGGCGGAGGCCACCGAGCTCTGGTCACGCGGGCTGGTGGCAAACCTGGCACGCCCGCCCCAGGGCGGGGACCGCGATCAGATCAAGGCCGCTGCCGCCGGCCAATGCGACATCGCCATCGCCAACACCTACTATCTGGCCGGTATGCTGAGCTCCCAAGACGAGGCCGAACGCGCCGCCGCTGAACGCATGGGCGTGTTCTGGCCCAACCAGGACGGCCGCGGGGCCCACGTCAACGTGAGCGGCGGCGCTGTCACCAAATCGGCGAAGCACAAGGAGGCCGCCGTCAAGCTCCTGGAGTTTCTCGCCGGAGATGCCTCCCAGCAGTGGTATGCCGACACCAACGGCGAATATCCGATACGGGCCGATATCCCGGTCAGCCAGACCCTGTCCGCCTGGGGCACGTTCAAGGCAGACGACCTCAACCTTGCCCGGCTCGGTGAGCTCAACGCGGAGGCCGTGCGCCTGATGGACCGGGCGGGCTGGAAATAGACGAAACCCGCATCCGACGGTGATAATTGCCGCTCTCCGTTGCAGGAGAGCGATTTTTTTCTGCGCAGTCCTCCTTTCGCCGGACGTTTCACCCGATCAACGCCCATGCCCCTCGCCACAACCATGCGCGGTCACATGCCAGGAGGCCATCCGTTTCCTTCAGATGCGGCTCGCGTCCGCGCGCTCCAGCCCGACCCAAAGATCCGAACATGCCGCCGCTGCGCCTCATGACCATTCGCCGCGCCGGTGGCGCATGGGGCTTCGGTATCACCGCGGTGGCGCTCCTGTTGGCGCTCCCGGTACTGGTCGTGATGGCCTTCGTCCTGGTACCGGCGGGAGAGGCATGGCATCACCTGGCGGAAACGGTGCTGGCGGACTATGTCATCAACTCCCTGCTGCTCATGCTAGGCGTGGCGCTCGGCACCCTGATCGGCGGCGTCGGCACCGCCTGGCTGACGAGCATGTGCCAGTTTCCCGCACGCGCCTGGTTCGAGTGGTCGCTGCTACTGCCCATGGCCATGCCCGCCTACATCATCGCCTACACCTACACCGGGATGCTGGACTTCGCGGGGCCGGTTCAAACCGCCCTGCGCGGTTGGACCGGCTGGGGTTACGGGGACTACTGGTTTCCGCAGATACGATCACTCCCGGGCGCGGCCGTCATGCTCTCCCTGGTGCTCTATCCCTACGTCTACCTGCTCTCCCGCGCCGCCTTCCTCGGGCAATCCCTGTGTGTGCTGGACGTGAGCCGCACCCTCGGCAACGGGCCCTGGAAGACCTTTTTTTCTGTCGCCCTGCCCCTCGCCAGACCGGCCATCGTCGCAGGCCTGTCGCTCGCGCTGATGGAGACCCTGGCCGACTACGGTACGGTGCAGTACTTCGGTGTCGCGACCTTCACCACGGGTATCTTCCGCACCTGGTTCGGGCTGGACAACGCCGCGGCCGCGGCCCAGCTCTCGGCCCTCCTTCTCGGATTCGTGTTCGTGCTGATCGCCGTCGAACGGCTTTCGCGGCGCAGCGCCCGCTACCACGACACCAGCCAGCGCAGGCAGGACATCCGTCGCCTACGGCTTCGCGGTTGGCGCGCGGCAGCGGCCGTCACCTTCTGCCTCGTCCCGCTCTGCTTCGGGTTTCTGCTGCCATCCGGACAGCTCGCGCTCTGGGCATTCACCGTCGCCACGACACAGTTCGATGCGGACTTTCTGCGGCTCGTCCTGAACAGCCTGGAGCTGGCGGCAGCCGCGTCTGTTCTCGCCTTGCTGCTCGCGCTGTTGCTGGGCTACGGGCGGCGCCTGCACCCGAGCAAGCCGGTATCCGTTTCCGTGCGTGCCGCGGGCATGGGCTACGCGGTACCGGGTACGGTCATCGCCATCGGCGTGATCATCCCTTTCGCGTGGTTCGACAATACCCTGGATGCCTGGATGCGAGCGCAATTCGGGGTCTCGACCGGCCTGCTCCTGAGCGGAACGATCACCGCGCTGCTGTTCGCGTATCTGGTCCGATTCCTCGCCGTTTCGCTGCAAACGGTGGAGAGCGGGCTCTCCAAGGTCAAGCCGACCATGGACGAGGTCGCCCGTTCTCTGGGCGCCCGGCCCGCCTTGGTGCTCGCCCGCGTGCATGTGCCAATTCTGCGCGGCAGCTTGCTGACGGCGTTGCTCCTGGTGTTCGTCGACGTGCTCAAGGAGTTGCCGGCGACACTCATCCTGCGGCCGTTCAACTTCAACACGCTCGCCGTGCGGGCCTACGAGCTGGCCTCTGACGAGCGTCTCGCCGACTCGGCCCCGGCGGCACTCACCATCGTGGTCGCTGGACTGCTGCCGGTGATTCTTCTCAGCCGATCCATCACCAGGACACGCTATGCCCAGACAGCTTGAAGTAAAAGACGTCTCGGTGGCCTACGGAGACTCCACCGTAGTGCGGGACGTGAGCCTCCAACTCGAACAAGGCGCGATCGGCTGCTTCCTGGGACCGAGCGGATGCGGCAAGACCACCCTGCTGCGGGCCATCGCCGGCTTCGAGCCAGTCGCCTCGGGCGAGATTCGTCTTCACGGCAAGCTGGTCTCCCGGCCGGGGGAGACGCTCGCACCGGAGAGCCGCCGCGTGGGCATGGTCTTTCAGGACTTCGCCTTGTTTCCTCATCTCAACGTCGAGCGCAACATCGGCTTCGGTCTGCGCTCATCGCCCAGGAGGGAGCGAAGTCAGCGCGTGGAAGAGCTTCTCTCTCTGGTCGGTATGGCCCACGCGCGCAAGCAGTACCCGCACCAGCTCTCAGGCGGCCAGCAGCAGCGCGTTGCATTGGCGCGCGCCATGGCCCCGCGCCCGGACATCCTGCTCCTGGACGAGCCCTTCTCGAGCATGGATGCGGAATTGCGCGAGCAGCTCGCACGGGAGGTGCGGGCCATGCTCAAGCAGGACGAGATCACGGCCATCCTGGTCACGCACGATCAGCTCGAGGCCTTCGCCATGGCGGATCAGATCGCGGTGCTCGCCGACGGGCGCATCCGTCAGTGGGGCAGCGGCTTCAGGCTCTACCATGAGCCGGCCGACCGTTTCGTGGCGGACTTCATCGGCCAGGGCGTCATGCTCGCGGGGCGCGTGATCGACGATCTCCAGGTCGAGACCGAGCTTGGTGTCCTGGCAGGCCGCGCACCGCATGGACTCACCGCGGGTCGCGGGGTCGAGATCCTGCTGCGCCCGGACGATGTGCTGCACGACGATGCCAGCCCGATGAAGGCACAGGTGGTGGCGCGCGCCTTTCGCGGTGCAGAGTACCTCTACACGCTGCGCTTACCCAGCGGAACCCGCATCCTGTGTCTCGTCCAGAGCCACCACGATCACGCCTTGGGGGAGATGATCGGCATTCGGCCGGCGCTCGAACACCTGGTCGCTTTCCCGATCGATCTTCCTCAGGAAGTGCCGGATGCGGACACGCCATCGCTGATCGCACGCTGACGCCTCGAAATACCTGAGTCGGGCGGGCTGCCGGGGGTGCGACTTTCCGTAGCGGCCAGCTCGGGCCGCGACTCTCGATCTCCCCTAGCTTGTGTGGCACTGGTTCCGCGTTTCCACCCCATAACTTATGGGTTATCATGAAAAAATCGCGTTTCCTGAAATAACATAGGACCTCATTCAAGTGGACCGCCACAACTGTACGCCGCTACTCGATCTCGGCACCAGAGGGTTCAGCGCAGCGGCCGCCTGCCGGAGTGCGCTTCGGCGTTCTCCTGTCTCTATACGGAATTCGCGGCCGCGCATTGGGAGAACGGTGGCTTTGTCCCTGATGGTCATGCTCAGCGCCGGCCTCTCCGAGGCGCAGGCGGATCAGTGGCTGGAAACGGTGAGGGGGATTCACCCGTATGCGGCTGTCAGCGTTGCCACCGACTCCAACCTGCTTCGCAATCCGGATTTTCTAGACGACGACTCGGACCAGTACGTCACCCTCGAGGCCGGCTTCGATACCGAACTGCGCCTCAGCCGTCAGCGCTTTCTGATCGACGGTCGCATCTACCGCACCAACTACGACCGTTTCAGCGAGTTCGATCACACCGGCGGCGACGCGCGGTTGCTTTGGAACTGGGTTGCGGGAAGCCTTTGGGAAGGCACCCTGGGCTACTCCTACGACCGCTCGCTGCGCGACTTCACAACCGAGCTCGTTCCGACCAACGATATGCGGAATCGGAATAAGGTCTTCGGTAGCGCGAACCGTTGGCTTACGCCCCGTTGGCGCATGGGTGCGCAAATCGATTGGTCCGACATCTCCTTTACTGAGAACGATTTCCTGAACAAGCAGGTATTCGGATTGGGTGCAAACGTCGACTACGTCAGCAAGGCGAGCAACTCGGTCGGATTCAAGGTAGCCGCATCATCTTCGGAGTTCACCAACCGCGATAATCGCGATTACGACGATTTTGCGCTGGGTCCCACGGCGGATTGGAAGGTGACCGGAAAAACCCGAATCAAGGCCGATCTTGGTTATGAGACCAGGAGGTACGACGACTTGACGGATAAGGACTTCGACGGATTCGTGGGCCGGGTTCGGGCAATCTGGCAAGCGACAGGAAAAACCAGCGTAGAGGCACAGGTATACCGTGACCTGAGCAATTTCGAGGACGAGATCGCCGACTATGCAATCGTCGACGGCGTAAGCCTCGCTCCGCAGTGGAACATCACGCCGAAGACCAGCCTTCGCGCCCTCGCAAGTTACGAGAGGAGAGATTTCCAGGACGCCGCCAGTACGATATCGGTGCTCTCGGACAGGGTAGATCGGGTCGGAACCTTGGGTCTCTCGCTCGGCTGGCAACCGCGCAGGAACATCCTGCTGTCGCTTGATTTCGAAGCCGGGTCCCGTGATTCGAACAGGGCGATCCGAGACTACGACTACCGCTCTCTGCAAGCCGGCATCAAGGTCGGTCTCTGACGCAGAATCCAGTCATACGAAACCGGCCAGGGGCTCAAGCGACTTCAACCAGGGCTGCCAGTTGGCTCAGCCGTTCGCGCGGGCCCGTCATGGCATTCGAGATGGCCGTCGACGGGTTCGACCCTCTCCCGGATCCCACCAAGGCGCGACGCCCAAGCGCTGCAGGATCGCATCCTCCACCGGCGCCCAGCCGTGCTGACGAATCCCTGACCATGGTGCAAGGAGATCCCCGACTCGTCTTTCGGGTCAGGACTGGTTATTGCCGCAATCTCAGGTACGAACAGATGGATCAAGATCAGCAGCATGGGTATGGTCATCCCGTAGAAGCGCACCATCCGGCGGATACTGGAGTTGGCATCGGCCAGTTTCACGAAGTGATCGATCACCACGCGGCCCTCAAGCGCCATCATCGCCGCAGCACTGATCGCGATCCGGAGACCTGACTCCGCGGTCTGTTTGAGTGCCGATCCCGTCAGGGCCAGAGTGATCAGCACAAGCCACACGAGAGCGAGCTTACGCGAAGCACCCGAGAGGTCACCGCATCAACGAAGGATGTACACGATCGGGAGAATCATAACCCGCGCCGAATCCGTGGCATGCCAGAAGCTGGCTAAGGCAACCAGGCCAGCACGATCGTTTGACGAGTAGCCGCCCGGGCGCGTGCCAGAAAATGACCGAGGTCTGGCCCAGCAAGCCCCAGCTCACATGCACCAGATGATCGAAGCTGAGGTAATAGTTCGCCATCTGGAAGACGTCGCCCGCGCCGTCCAGCCCTTTCGCCTACGTCCGGCTTGTCTGAGCCGGCCGCTCGGAACGCGAGCCCTGTGGACCTGGTTGCACACCATTATCGGGAGCGCCTCGCTCACCCAGTCGGCGCGTCTAGGGCGGGCGGAAAAACAAAGCGGTAGAGCGCGAAGCTGGCGTAGGCGAGAACCGGCAGCGTCACCAACAGCAATGGCAGTACCAGGATGGAGAGCAGCGTTGTCCCCGTCAGCACCGCGCCCCACACGACGCTGGTCGAAAAACTTCCGAATACCGCCCGCACGCTGGAGTGGATTGCCTGAACCGGGTTGGCGCGTCCCTCATACAGAAGCGGAACTGAG
This sequence comes from uncultured Chromatiaceae bacterium, assembly GCA_964395315.1. Lineage (GTDB taxonomy): Bacteria > Pseudomonadota > Gammaproteobacteria > Chromatiales > Chromatiaceae > CAVORB01. The sequence goes on from CAYNBI010000004.1 coordinate 7,883, forward strand.
AAGGCGGAGATCGCGAAGATGATGAGCGCCAGCACCGAGCCCATGAGCGCACCCCAGAGCTCGAAGCTGACGATGTGTCGCTCGGGCCGAATCAGCCAAGGTAGATCGTAGGGCAGGTGCTCGGCGCCGATCATGAAGGCGTAAAGTACCGCGGCATCGGTGATCCAGGTCACGAACAGGAAGCTGCAGACCACAGCGACCATCCAGAGACCGGCGGGAGCACGCACGAAAGCGGCGAATGCATCCAGGATGTTCGGTCGGTGGCCCTGAACAGAGAGCGTCGCGAGCCGGAAAAAACCGGTCAGCAGCGCTGGCCCCACCAGCATGAAGCCGCCTGCAAACGGCAAGGCCATCGGGGAGAGGCCAAGGTGGCCCACCGTGGCGAGCAGCATCAGACCGATCAGGGCAAACAGGCTGGCAAACGCCATGCTGGCGGCCGGGACCGAGCGGAACGTTCGCCAACCCGAACGCAAGGCATCGTGGATATCTGACATCGCGAACTTCCGCGGCGGTATCGCATCGACAAGGGAGGGAACCTCTACGGCCGACGGTCTGCTCATGGCGCAGAAGTGTAGCTTAGGCGAGCGGTTTCTCGGACCGGATGTGGAACGACCGTTCACCGCAATGACGTCCAGACCCAAGAGACGATCGCGACCGGGAATCATCGCATGAGTCGTGGGGCGCCTGGGCAGATAGCATCGCGATCACCCCGGATCATGTCCGTAAGTATGGCCTCCGCGCTCGAATCGCGCCGCAGTCGCCCACCGGTCTTCGATTTGACGCACATCTACGCGACACCTACAATGCCGTCCTTTCCGGGCGCATAGCTCAGTGGGAGAGCACTGTCTTCACACGGCAGGGGTCGCTGGTTCGAACCCAGCTGCGCCCACCAAATTCCCAAGTAGATTCAGTCTGTTATCGTCGGATTTTCTAAGCCCTCGTCGCCCATTTCGGGCGGCGTGAAACCTAAACGTGAAACCGCTCCCCCTTTCGGAGTGCGTTCCAACACCGCTACGGCATCCGCCAGATCCGCTGCCGTGAGATGCGCGTAGACCCCTCGGTAACCGTGATTTCCGAGTGCCCCATCAGTTCCCACACGCGTCGGATATCCACCCGAGCCTGAACCAGCCAGCTCCCAAACGTACGCCGCAGATCGTGCGGATGGACGTCCTTCAGACCTGCCCGCTCGACGGCCAGCGTGAAACCCTTTTCACGCTGGCGATCCTGACTACTTTCTTCTTACAGAACTCCCACGGCGACTCCGGGCAATTCAACGCTCGGAATCGCGCTGGCGACGCGATCGCGGCACGGGCCTCCAGATTCAGAGGAACACTTCCTACCTTGCCGTTCTTATGATGCTCCGCATCGAGGTAGATCAGATTCAGTTCACAATCTACCTGGCTCCATTCCAACTCCAGCATCTCGCCCAGTCGCATGCCCGTGTTCAGTCCTCGACGGACAAAATCCACCAGGTGCGGCGCACTGCCGCCCTCGCCCGCCGCCCTACAGGGCCCAGCGGTCTCTGGGCGGGTTAGCCAACGATCGCGACCTGCCGATTCTCGTTGACGTCGTCCTCGGAATGGGTTTGGAACGTCCCATTACAGCTCCCGGCGCGCCCAATTCAAGGCTGCGGACATCAATCCGACTGACTTATTCACGGTTCCTGGCTGAGCCCCCTCTGCGGCCCGTCCGGCTATCGTTCTCATCCTGCTCCAGAGACCTTCCATGATCGACACAGCTCGCTCGGTGTCCAAACCGAATCTTGCGGCAGAGAGACGGATCGGGGACACTCTCGCACATGCCAAAATCGACTCTAAGCACCCGGCATCGCCGCCCAATGCGCCGCGTCCTGCGCTGGAGCAGCCGTTGCTGCGTGCCTTTATAGTCCTGTACAGCTCGCGATTCAGCGACTTGTATAAGAAGGCCGCAGCAAGAACTGCGGCCTCTTTTTTTGTTGGCTATCTCTCCTCGAGGAAGATCAAGATGTCGGTTCCGGCGGCGTTTCTGGGGGTGGTCCTCATCTGGGCCACCACCCCGCTGGCAATCAAATGGAGCAGCGAGGGCGCAGGCTTTCTGTTCGGCGTCGCCTCTCGCATGGTCCTGGGCGTCGTTGTTTGCCTGTTGCTCGTTGCGCTGGTAAGCCGCCGCATGCGTTGGCACCGCGAGGCCCTGCTCACCTACCTGGCCGCTGGAATTGGCCTGTGGGGCGCCATGACCAGCGTCTACTGGTCTGCTCAGTTCATTCCATCCGGTCTGATCTCGGTGCTGTTCGGACTCAGCCCGGCGGTAACCGGCATCATGGCGGCCATCTGGTTGGGTGAGCGCGTGCTGACACCCTTTCGCCTTCTGGGACTGGGCCTCGGTATCGCCGGGCTGTCAGTCGTCTTTGCCGAGGGCTTGGCGATGGGCGCCGGCGCGACCCTTGGCATCGCGGGCGTCCTGTTGTCGGTCCATATCCATGCCGCGAGCGCGGTGTGGGTCAAGCGCATCGGCGCCGGCGTCCCGGCCCTGGAGACGACGACAGGCGCGCTTATCATCGCCGTGCCCCTGTTCCTGGCGAACTGGGCGGTGCTTGACGGACATCTGCCCTCGGAGCTGGCGCCGCGGACCGCCTGGTCCATTGTCTATCTCGCCGTTTTCGGGTCGGCGCTCGGGTTCATTCTCTATTTCTATGTGCTTCGTCATGTCGAAGCGAGTCGCGTCGCGTTGATCACGCTGGTGACACCGGTGATCGCCCTGTTCCTGGGCCATGAAGTGAACGGGGAGACGATCGGCCCGCGCGAGCTAGCGGGGACGGCGATCATCTTGATCGGACTCGCCTGCTACCAATTGGGGGATCGATGGAGCGGGCGTCGCGCGTGACTTCCGAAGGGACCATGCCGGAAACAGCGTGAGGCGTTTTGTGACACCCACCGTTGAATCCGACGCGCTGAGCACCAAACAGTCTCTCATGGATTGCATCACACAAGTCGTTGTAGGTACCGCGGTCGGCGCGGCCGCCCTTGGCCGCCGCGTCGGTAACAAGGCTCCCGTCCGGGGGTCGTGTGGCTGATCCTGAAGCTGATCCTCGGCACAACGGAGGAGCGGCGCGGCTGGTACCGCATGGTGCTTCTGGTCTTAGGGACGCATGGTCTGCGCGACAGCTTCACCGTCTACAGTACCCAGGTCCTGTGGCCACTGCCCGTGCCGCCGCTGAGCCGGGCGGCCATCTTCATCTACCGTCCGGTGACACCGGCATCATCGCAGAGCAGAAGTCGGTGCTGCGTGGACACTACGAGGGAAACTCGGGGTCATGAACATCGGCGGTACCTTCACCTCGGGCCCGAACGAGGTGGCCTATGTCGTCGGCGCGCTGGTCAAGCCGTCTGCGGTCATCGCCTCCCACGTCAATGAGGCCGCAACCAAGGGCGGAAAGGTCGTCCCGAGCACCAAGACCGCTACCTTCGTCAAGGCGTCATCGGCCCCCGTCCGTCTGTCTCTGAGCAGCCGCACCATGGACTTCGACAGGGACGGGAACTGTGTGAGCGGGTGCTGAGCGGTATCGGCGATGGCAGAAGCCGTCGAAGAGGTCACCCGCAGCGAGCCGCGATCTGTCGCGCTGGTCACGGGAAAGTACCTCGAGAACCGGTGCGAGCTATCCCGCCGTTTTGGTGCCGACCGTAATGCCGTCGAAGCCCCGAACGGGGCGTGCGAAGACTATTGCTGAACCGCGAACCGGAGAATCTAGATGAGAACTCGCCCCATCCTCAGCAGTGGCGGCCTGCTGGCCCCCCTCCTCTTCTGCAGCATTGCTTCAGTTCCGGCAGCGGCCGATACGGATGTCACGACATCGCCTGCGCAACAGCAGGTCACGCTGATCAAGAGCCCGCCCGAGATCCTCACCCGCCAGAAGCTGCCCAACTTCGTGGGCATCTCGGCGGAGACCGCCGGCGCGCGGGGGCTGTCCATGAACCTGGTGATCATCCCACCGGGCGCCTCCGCCGAGCCGCACTTCCACAAGGGCTTCGAGAGTGCCGTCTACGTGCTCGAAGGACGCGTGGAGACGCGTTACGGACCGAAGCTCGCGCAATCGGTCGTCACCGAGGCGGGGGATTTCCTCTTCATCCCGCCCGACGTGCCGCACCAGCCGGTCAACCTGAGCGAGACCGAGGCGGCCCGCGCCATCGTGGTGCGCAACGACCCCAACGATCAGGAGCACGTTATTCTCTATGAGCCGAGCAGCGATGATTGAATCGGGGGAGGTTTCCGCCGGCGGGTCGGCAACCGAGGCCCTTGCGGACGTCAACGCCGACCCGTCGCGGCGGGTCGTCGTCGACACCCGGGGGATGGCCTGGGAGGCTAGCCCGAGCGGCAGCGTCTGGCGCAAGCCGCTCTACCGCCAGGGCGGAGAGCTGGGGCCGGTGACCAGCCTGGTGCGCTATGCCGCCGGCGGGTCGTTTCGCGAGCACGCCCACCCCGAGGGCGAGGAGATCCTGGTCCTGGACGGCATGTTCTGCGACGAGCACGGGGACTACCCCGCCGGCACCTTTGTGATGAACCCCCACGGCAGCCGCCATTCGCCGCGGTCGGAGACCGGCTGCACCCTGTTCGTGCGCCTGCGCCAGTATCCGGGAAACGACCGTCCCCGGCTGGTGGAGGACACCCGGGAACCGTCGAGCTGGCGGCCCGGCCTGGTCGCGGGCCTGAGCGTGCGGCCCCTCTATGCCCAGGGCGGGTACCCGGAGAACGTCGCTTTGGTGCGCTGGCAGCCGGGCACCCGGTTTCAGCGCCACACCCACTGGGGCGGCGAGGAGATCCTGGTGCTCGAGGGGGAATTCGCCGACGAGCATGGCCGCTATCCGGAAGGAACCTGGCTTCGCAGTCCGCACATGAGCCGGCACACTCCCTTCTCCGAGACGGGGTGCCTGATCTATGTGCGAGTCGGAGGGCTGTAGCCCGAAGCCCCGCCGATCCCCGCCCCTAACGCCGGGATCCGCTGATCGCGCTCGGCACCAGCCAAGGACCGACAACGAGTCGTCCATTCAGTGAGCGCATCGCGGGTTGCGCCGGGTCTCCCTGACTCCACTCCGCAAGCACGGTGGAGACTGGTCGCTCACGCGCGCACGCGCCTCTTCTCTGGCGCCACTGCGGACCAACAGGTCGTCGTGAGCGGTCTTCGTGTGCCGGACGTGTGCGAGCACAGCAAGATGAACCGCTCTCTCGTCCAGGGATTTCGCGGCGACCATCAGCTCGGGCTTCTCGGGCTACGTCGCGCATTTCGTATCGCTGCCCGAC
>CAYNBI010000004.1:13256-19278 GCA_964395315.1 uncultured Chromatiaceae bacterium
GACCATCAGCTCGGGCTTCTCGGGCTACGTCGCGCATTTCGTATCGCTGCCCGACTGGCTGCCGGTCACCCTGCTTCTCGCGGTCCTCGGCACACTGGCAAGCGTCGGCGTGCGGGCATCGGCCTGGTTCATGGCCGTCACCACCACGGCGGGATCATGGGGATCGGTATGGTCCTGTAGGCGGCGGCGCGGGGCGGCGTGGGTACGCCCCTCGGCCACTACGCGACCGCACTGCCGCCCTTGTCGGACACTGCCACCGTCACGGCGGTGACGACCGATGCCTTTCTCGCCGTCCACGCCTTCATCGGATTCGAGGACCTGGTGCACCTGGCCGAGCGCGAGGCCCCTGGTGACGACCGTCGAGCGCGCCGGTATGGACGGAGCGACCCTGGCCCTGTTGAGCCTTTGGATCATCGCCAACGGCGCCCTGGCCCAGATCGTGATGGCGAGCTGTGTGATCTACGGCCTGAGGCTGCGGCGCGGGTCGCCCGCTAATGGATCTGCGCTGGTCACCGAGGGGGAGCGAAGGTCCTCAGGCTGCGAGGTTCCACTTGCAGGGTCTCACCCCCGGCAGGTGCCGGACCCTGGTGCGTCGGCGTGAGCTCGCGCAGCCCCGCTGGCTCCGTCTCCAGCACCGACGCCAGCTCGGCGACGGCGAAGTCGTGGCCCTGGTCCGGGTCCGGGTTGATCAGCGCCGCCGTCTGTCCCGCACCATCATCCTCCCGTCGCAGGAGTCCCACCCAGGGACATTCGGGATCGGTGAAACGGGTCTGAGGGCCTTCCTGGTTCAGGACCGGCGTCTCGGCCTTCATCCGGTTGACGGCGGCCACTTAGTCCGTGAGTTCGAAGCCGGGCTCATCCCAGTCCTCGGGGCGAGTCTCGACCACGTGCAGGGGACGGCGGAACCCGAGCTCGCAGCCGATAGGCATCATGACCCCGTTGGAGAAGAAGGCGGCGAAGAGGTAGCGGAATCGGGACTCGGCCTCACTGCCCCCGAGCCAGCGGCGACGCGGTCGGTTTCGTGGCTTTCGGGAAAGGCGACGGAGGGAGCCGGGTGGCGGAACTGCTCGTACTGCCCCAACAGCCAGTCGGCCCGAAAGCCCCACCACTTTGCGCTGTTGAAGAAGTCGTCAAAGCCGGCCGGGCGGAGCTGGTCTACCTCCTCGATATGAGCACCGAGGGTCTCGGCGAAGAAGGCGACATGCGGGCCCGCCCGGCGCGCAGTCCCGATCAGCTCATCCTCCACCTCCCCCGGGATCTGGTAGGCGGCGTCGCAACGGAAGCCGAGCTCCACGTAGTGCGCGAGCAGCTCGTCCCAGTAGGCCAGCATCTCGGCGCGCGCCGGCCGCTCGGCGTAGTCCAGCTCGGCCAGGTCCTTCCAGACGGTCACCTCCTCCGGGTCGTCGGGATCGACGGCGAAGGGTGAGCGCACTTCGCAGGATGATCCCCGCCGCCCGAAATCGGGATCGAGTTTCCGGCCGTGTTTCGATTTCGATCCCGGTAAAGATGCCGATCTCGAGGATATCGAGCCTTAGTCGCCCCGTGGCCGGGCGCGGCCCCGCCTGGCGGGCCGTGCGAGCAGCTTGCGCGCCTCCTCCACCACCAGCACGCTGGAGGCGACCGCAGCCGCCAGCAGCCAGTCGCCGGCACTCAGGCCGGTGGTGCCGAAGATGTCCTGCGCCGGCGGCCAGTGGACCACCGCAACCTGCAGCAGCAGAACCCCGAGCAGGGCGAACCAGAGCTTGCCGTTGCGCAGGAAGGTGGCGTTGAAGGCTGTTCCGTGCTCCGCCCGGGCGTTGAAGACGTTGAAGAACTGGTAGAGCACGAAGGTGGTGAAGGCCAGGGTGACGGCGTAGGCCGGGTCGCTGTTCTCCAGGCCGTAGACGAACATCCCAAGGGTGCCGCCCATCATCACCGCGCCGAAGAGCACCAGGCGCAGGAGGCGCCCGCCGGAGAGGATCTGCGCCCCGGGCGCGCGGGGGGGCTCGTCCATCAGGCCGGGCCGGGCGGGCTCGACGCCAAGGGTCATGGCCGGCGGGCCGTCCATGATGATGTTGATCCACAGAAGCTGGATTGGCGTGAAGGGGATCGGCAGGGCCAGCAGGGTGGCGGCGAGCACCGTGAGGATGGCGCCGATGTTGGTGGAGAGCTGGAAGCGCACGAACTTGACGATGTTGTCGTAGATGACGCGCCCCTCCTCCACCGCCCGAACGATGGTGGCGAAGTTGTCATCGGTGAGGACGAGGGTCGCGGCCTCCCGCGTCACCGCGGTGCCGGTGATGCCCATAGCCACGCCGATGTCCGCGGCCCTGAGCGCCGGGGCGTCGTTGACCCCGTCGCCGGTCATGGCGGCCACGTGCCCGTTGGTCTTCAGCGCCTCGACGATCGCTACCTTGTGCTTGGGCGCCACCCGGGCGAAGACGGTGATCGAGTCAATGCGCCGGGCGAGTTCCTCCACGGACATGGCGTCCAGCTCGGCGCCGCTCACCACCTCGCCGGTGAGGCCGAGCTCCCGGGCCACCGCGGCGGCGGTGATGCGGTGGTCGCCGGTGATTATTTTCACCTGGATGCCGGCCTCCCGGCAGCGGGCGATGGCCTCCGCGGCCTCCGCGCGGGGCGGGTCCATGAGTCCGGCGAGCCCGAGGAAGGTCCAGTCCTCCGCCCAGCGCCAGAGGTCCTCGCCGGGGTCGAAGTCGGCGGCGGGGATACTGCGCCAGGCCACCGCGAGCACCCGCAGCGCCTGGTCGGCAAAGGACTGGTTGGTTTCCGCCACCGCGGCGCGCACCGGATCTTCAAGGGGCGCGCCCTCCCCGTCCGCCCCCAGCCAGCGGCTGGAGCGCTCCAGCAGCACGTCCGGGGCCCCCTTGACATACATGGCCACCCGGTCCCCGGCCGGGTGAAAGGTGGCCATGAACTTGTGGGCGGAATCGAAGGGGATCTCGGCGATACGGGGCTGGTGGGCCTGCGCCTGCAAGGGGTCGACGCCGCCCTTCTGGGCCAGCACGTAGAGCGCACCCTCGGTGGGATCGCCGATCAGTTCCCCGTCGCGCACCCTGGACTCGGTACACAGGGCCATGGGCAGCAGGTAGGGGCGGAGCTCCGGACCCTTCGCCTCCCGCTCGATCCGCCCCTCGGGCTCGTAGCCCTGGCCGGTCACCTGGAAGGCGCGGCCCGCGTACCAGCCCGCCCGGGCGGTCATCTGATTGAGGGTCAGCGTGCCGGTCTTGTCCGAGCAGATGACGGTCGTGGAGCCCAGGGTCTCCACCGCTGCGAGGCGCTTGAGGATCGCCTGGTTGCGGGCCATGCGCCACATGCCGATGGCCAGCGTCACCGTGACCACCGCCGGCAGCCCCTCGGGGATGGCGGCCACCGCCAGGGCCACGGCGGTCATGGCGGCATCCACCAGGGGGGCGTCCCGGATCAGGGAAAGGGCGAAGATCAGCAGCACCACCACTCCGGCGATGGCCGCCAAACGCTTGCCCAGGGCGTCGAGTTGGCGTTGGAGTGGGGTCTGGGACTCCGGCGTGGCCGCGATCATCCCCGCCAGCCGCCCCATCTCGGTGTGCATGCCCGTGGCGGTAACCAGCAGCTCCGCGCGGCCCCGGGTGACCACGGTGTTCATGAAGAGCATGTTGAGGCGGTCCCCCAGCGGCAGATCCGCCTGCTCCAACGTGTCCGTCCACTTGCCCACCGCATGGGACTCGCCGGTGAGGGCCGCCTCCTCCACCTCCAGGCTGTGGGCCGCCACCAGCCGCCCGTCCGCCGGGACCCGGTCCCCCGCCTCCAGCAGCACCAGGTCGCCCGGCACCAGCTCGGCGGCGTCGAGCTCCTTGACGTGGCCGTCCCGCCGCACCCGCGCGCGCGGGGCCAGCATGCCCTTGAGGGCGGCGAGCGTGCGCTCCGCGCGGTGCTCCTGATAGAAGCCGAGGGCTGCGTTCAGCACCACCACCACCAGGATCACCACCGCGTCCTTGAGGTCGCCGATGGCCCCGGCCAGCACAGCCGCGAACACCAGGACGATGACAAGGTAGCTCCTGAACTGGTCGAGGAACTTCAGCCAGACCGGACGCGGCGGGGTCTCGGCGAGGCGGTTCTCGCCGTGACGGGCGAGGCGGGCCGCGGCCGCCGCTGAAGACAGTCCGACCGCCGGGTCCACCTTCAGCGCCTCGGCAGCGTCATGCCGGGAGAGGGTGTGCCAGTCTTCCCTGAGCGCGCCATCGGTGTCGTTCATCTCGGCTCCAAGATTTGACCTCGGGGGCGGTCCGCGCCGGCGCGGGAATGGCGGCTCGAACCGGCGACGCGTTCGTGTCTCCCGGCACGCCACGTCGACGGGCCCGGGGACGACCGGGAGCGGCGCCGACCGGAAGGGCTCCGCGGAAGGGGTCTGCGTCCCGCCAAGGGCGGACGGGCCAAGACATTAGCACCGAAGATGCGGCCTGAATACGGGGACTTCTACTCGAATAGAGGGCGGCAAGATTACAAGATGCGGAGGCGTCGGGCGGATCGGGGAAAGAACGGGGACAGGGCAGAGGCAGACCACGATATCTGGCAGGCGATTCCCGTGCGCCAGCGGCATCGGCAAGCGACGCGATGTTCGACCATCCCGGTCCGGATGACGTTGAGCCCCCCAGGACCTAAGCAGCTCCCTGGAGCAACTGCGCGCGCGCGAAGCCGTCGGGGTTCGGGTCGTCGGCCAGTGCCTCCCGGCATGCCCCGCCCTCGTCTCGTAGAAGTGGCCCGGCGGCCATCCGTCCCAGGGCCGTGGTCGCCGTCTCCTGCGCGAAGGCGGGTGCGCTGTCGACAATGGTCCCGCGCCGCCCGCAACAGGGTGTCGATGTCCACCGGGGAACGGGGGCCAGGTCCAGGACGAGGAAGAAGCGTAAACTCATGGCCGTGCTCTCGTTGGCGCTGGTCATACGCCATCACGCGAGCGGCAGCTGCCTGCTGGAATGAAGCGGCGAGGAAGACCTGGGGGCTGCGGCGCTCACCCACGCCCGGCGCCTGCTGGCGATCTATCTCCTGCTGACCCTCTGCGGAGAACTGCTGGTCTGGACGGCCCAAGGCGATCTCTTTGTCTCCGTCGTCCACACCCTGGCGGCGGTCTCCACGGGGGGATTCTCGGGCTTCGACGACAGCCTGGCGGGCATGCCGGCCCTCCCCCGGCGGCGATCATCCCGGTCTGCGTCCTCGGCGCCGTCGCCCTGCCCCTCTCTTGCCACTCCCCCTACCGGGGACCGCGGGTGCTGCTGCAAGACCCGGAGCTGCGCGCCCTGCTCGGGGCCTCCGCCCAGCCCACCGCCGGGTTCAGCACCGTGGACCCGGTCGGCCTCGACCCCGCGGCCACGCATGTGCTTCTCTTCTCGATGGTCACCGGCGGCTGCTCGGGGTCCATGGCGGGCGTGGTCAAGCTGGTGCGCCTCATCCTCGTGCTGCGCCTGATCCAACTCGCCCTGCGCCGCAGCGCCGGACAAGCTAATCGTGCTGTCCGCCGGCCCATGCTCGGAAAAATGGACCCCCGAGCGATGCAGCGCCTTCTCGGCTTGTTCCGTCCACCCCCGGTTCAACGCCGGCCTCGCCGCGCTCCGATACGGGACCCGGCCCAGGGTCCGTGCCGTTCCCGAGAGGCTGCTCCCGGCCCGGTCTGCCGCGTACCGGCCAACGCCACTCCCTTACGCAGGGTCGAGCACTGCGGCTGTCTGGCGCAGTGCCCGATCGCAGACATCAAGAATCAGAGCTGCGCAGGCGCGACGCCGTCCAGGGTCTCTGCCTCAGCCTCTACCCGGAACCGCACCAGGGTAGTCTCGCCCAGCGCGTCCTCGACCCGAAGTCCCTTCTCGCCGCAGCTGGGCCGGAATTACAGTTTCAACGCCTGCGGCCGACGAACCTTGGGTCGGCTGCTCATCGAGACACACGACCGGGAGCCGAGGATGGTAGGGGCGTTGGTGGACCTCCAACACATCCTCCATGCACGCGACGAGCTCTGCATTCTGGTGCGGCGGAATCACCCAACAGGTGCGTCGAT
>CAYNBI010000004.1:19378-78941 GCA_964395315.1 uncultured Chromatiaceae bacterium
CTCCAAGACGACCAGTTGCTCGGCGAGCAGCATGAGCGTCCAGCGTGCGCGACCCGGCGGTGGCTCACTGCAGGCGATCTGCACAAGACGCGCTTGCTTCTAACCGTCGAGAATCGGCTCGCAGGCCGGACGTTCACGCCTTTTGCGCTCCAATGCAGCCTCAAGCCCCTGTTCGACACAGGGTTGGCGAATACTGAACACGGTGCGCGGTGCACAGCCAGACACCTCGGCGGCCTGTTCACCCGCCCATGCCGGTGCGTCGGCATCGATCTTCAACAACACGTTGGCGTGCTTGATCTTCTGCGCCGAAGCTACGCCCTTGCTGACCAAGGCATACAACGCAGTGCATTCCTCTTCCAGCAGTCGTACGATGTATTTCTTGTCTATCCGCTCTATTTTTGATAATCGACATCAATAAATACACCTAAGAATCTGTTTTCAAGACGTTGGATGAAACGCAGTGCTAGCCGCCGGAGGGTAAGGCGCGGAATCGAACGGAGAACCCAGGCGCGTGACATGCACGACCGAGATCAGGACCCGCGAGATCTGCGCGGCGTAGGCGAATCCGAGCTCGAACGGCAGCTCGACGAACTCATGCTGGCCCTTGGCGAGGGACCCGAGGCCGACGAGCAGCGTGCCCTCATCCTGGGCCTCCAGGCCCACCGCATCGAGCTGGAGATCCAGGGCCGGGAGTTGCGCACCGCCCAAGAGGCCCTGGAGGCCTCCCGCGACCACTACACCCGCCTCTTCGACCTGGCCCCGGTGGGTTATGCCCTGTTCGACCGGCGCGGGCGCATTCTGGACATGAATCTGACGGCGGCACGGCTGCTCGGGCGCAACCGCGCCGGGCTGATCGGCCACCCATTCGCCAGCCTGGTCGCACGGAAGTCCATGAGCGACTTTCTAGGGCACGTCCAGGGCGTCATCGACGCCGAGCCCGCCGAGCCGACGAGCGCCCGCGCGCTGGTGCTGAACCTGGACGCGGACCGCGGGCGGCGCGTGTTCCGGCTCCTGTCGTCCGCGCACGAGGGAGGCGCGGGTCGCACCTGCTTCTCCGCCCTGATCGACATCACGGCGGAACATGCCGCCGAGCGCCGGCGGCGGGAGGGCGACCGGCTGCGCCAGGCGGTCCTGGACGCCATGCCGGCGGAGGTCGTGGTGCTCGACCGCGAGGGGCGCATTGTTGCGGTGAACTCCGGCTGGCGGCGTTTCGCCGAGGAAAACGGCGCGCCTCCCGAGCTGCGCGATGGGATAGGCATCGATTATCTGGCCGTCTGCCGACACCTCCAGGCGGAGGGTCCCGGGCACTCGGAAACCGTCGCCGACGGTCTCGCCGCGATCCTGAACGGGCGCTCGGCTGGCTATGCGACGCAGTACCCCTGCCACGCCCCGGACCGTCAGCGCTGGTTCGAACTCACGGCGACACCCGTGGCAGAAGGTGAGGCGCGAGCCGTGGTGGTGCACTTCGACGTCACCGACCGCAAGCTCGCCGAGGACCTGGCATCCCGAGCCCGGGACCAGTCTTCACAGGCGGCCCGGGTCAACGCGGTGGGCGTGCTGGCCAGCTCCCTGATCCACGAAATCGCCCAGCCGCTGAGCGCCGCCAGCTTCTACAGCAGCACCGCGGTCTTCCTTGGGGAGCAAGGGGACGCAGACCCGGAAAAGCTCGCCCGGGTCCTCTCCGGGGTCGACCAGCAGATCCGGCGCGCGGCGGATATCCTCGACGGTTTGCGCAACTTCCTCCGCGGCAGGGAGATGCACACGCGGCCCGCGGCGATCGACGAAATAGTCGCCCAGGCCGTGGGGCTGGTGCGCTGGTTCGCCGCCGACCGGCAGGTGGAGCTGAACTACGCCCGTTCCGCGCCGGGGGTGAAGGTCGAGGCAGATCCCGTTCAAGTCAGCCAGGTGCTGGTCAACCTGATCTGCAACGGCGTCCAGGCCATCGATGCGGCCGAGTCGAACCGGCGGGAAATCGCCATCGCCGTGGACCCGCGCCCGGGCGGCGTGGAGGTGAGCGTCCGGGATACGGGCCCCGGACTGCCCGCCGAGGTGCAGGCACGGCTGTTCGACATCTTCGCGCGCGCGAGGGACGAGGGCCTGGGGATGGGACTCGCCATCAGCCGCGACATCGTCGAGGCCCACGGTGGCAAGCTATGGGCCGATCCAGACGTGGCGGAGGGGGCGCTCTTCCGCTTCACCCTCCCGTCGCAGCCGACCGGTGGCACCGAGTGAGCGAGGATCAGACCGTTTTCCTCGTGGACGACGACGCCGCCATGCGCGAGTCGATGGCCTTGCTGCTGCAGGAGACGGGCCTGCGGGTGCGGAGCTTCGCCTCCGCGCGTGACTTCCTGGACGCCTATGCGGCGACCGAGCCGGGCTGCCTGGTGCTCGACCTGCGCATGCCGGGGATCACGGGCCTCGAGCTCCAAGAGAAGCTCCGCGGCATGGGCGCCGCGCTGCCGATCATCTTCCTCTCCGGCTTCGGGGACATCCCCACCACGGTGCGGGCGATCAAGGGAGGCGCGGTGGACTTCCTCGAGAAGCCCGCCACCCCGGATGCCCTGATCGCGCGGATCCGCCAAGCCTTGGCGGAGGAGCGCCGCCAGCGGGCGTTGCGCGCCGAGGAGCGGATGATCCGCGAGAGCTTCGCCGAACTGAGCCCCCGCGAGCGCGATGTCATGGTCCTCGCCACCAAGGGCCTGGCGAATAAGGAGATCGCCCGCCACCTGGAGATCAGCCCGCGCACCGTGGAGAGCCACCGCGCCCGAGTCATGGAGAAGATGCAGGCCGAGAACATCGCCGATCTCTGCCGCATGGCCGCGGTCTGCCTCGACGCCGACGAGCGCCCTAGCGTCTGAGCTCGTCTTCGCGGGCCCGCCGCACCCCTCCCGTCGCCTGCGCCTCGCGCAGCGGGATACCTTCCCGACGTGGGTATTCGTACGGATTCTGCCGCCGAGGCGCAGGCGGTAACCTTCCCTCGTATCGCGCGTGCAACAAGCGCCGACAGTGCCGGCGCAACGGATGAAGGGCGCAGGGAAGGTCCAGGGAAGCCCTCAGGGACGGTCCAGGGAAGGCGACGCGCGCGATTCGCCGGTCAGCGGCAGGGCGGCCGAGCAGGGCCAGGGACGGCACGGCAGGCGCAGGAAACGGCCGCGCCCCGCAAACGACCTCGTGCGCAATGGCACGGCGGCTTCCCGCCAGCGCCGTCGCCCCGATTACACCAATGAAGAAGACCGAAATGATCGCGTTCGAAACGGATCGGATTCGCCCCTTCAGTCTGGCGCGAGCGCGGCAGGCCGCCGCGGAGGCTGCCTGGGTGGCGAGCGTCTGCAGCGGCGGGCCTTCTGGCGAAAAGCCGACCGTAGAGCGGGAGCGGCGCATCCGCGAGACCGCCTACTTCAAGGCCGAGCGCCGGGGCTTCACGCCCGGGCACGAGCTGGAGGACTGGATCGCGGCCGAGCAGGAAGTGGACCGAGCCTCCCCGTCCTTGCCCCGCAGGTGACCCCGGAATCACGCCGGATTCGCGGACATCGGTACCACCATCGAGATCAAGAGACGAGGAGGACTACGAGCATGATGGAACACCGTTTGGGCCGACGCGTGGCGATCGGCATCCCGGTACGCCTACGTTTCCAGGATGGGACCCTCGGCTCGGGCCTGGCCACCGACATCGGGCGGGGCGGAATCTATATCAAGACCACCGCTCGGCCCGGGCACCACGGCAATGGCTGCGTGGACGTCAGCATGACGGTGGCCATGCCAGGGGGCGAGCGCACAGTCCTGCTGCCCGCCGCGGCGGTACACGCGAGCGAGCGCGGCTTCGGAGCCATGTTCCGCGCCCTCGACCTTGCGGCGAAGGAGGTGGTCTTCTGGCTGCTGGCGACGGGATACCCGTCGGCCCCCGTGGCGGCGCGTCCGGCATCCGCCGTCTTTGCTGCAAACGCCGCGCGCACGCCGAAGGCAGAGTACCGACACCGCGCCGGCGGTGCCGCCGCCTGAAGCCACGAGGCGCCCCCTCGCCGGGCGACGCCGAGCAACAACGAATTTGTGCCGTGGCGAGCTGACCTGGTGCAACCCGAGATCCCCAAGCGTTATCCCGGCCATCGGTTGCCGGGATTCTTTTTTTGTGGCCCGCGGGTGGCCTGACCTGCTACCCGGCCCGGGTTCCCGCCGGGCGGACCGGCATCATCTAGGGTCAGACCGCCGGCGCATGCTAGGCTAAGAAATTCCCAGACCGCTCAGGAACTCGGCAAGCGTGGCGAAGAAAACGACGGCGCACCCCCGCGGCGCACGGACCAATCACCCGATAAAGTCCGAGGCCCCACGCGCCTTGACCGGAGACGGAGCCCCCGTGCCCGTCGTCGGCGTCGGCGCCTCCGCCGGGGGGCTGGAGGCCTTCAAGGGACTGCTGCAACAGGGTGGTCCTGGAGTTCCTGGGGAGCCGCGCGACCGACGTGCCGGTTCGGATCTTCGGGAGCGGCATCGACGAGCGCGCGGTGGACCGTGCCCGCGCCGGGGTCTACCTGGAGCGGATCTCGGCGGACGTCAGCGCCGAGCGGCTCAACCGCTTCATCAGCGAGGTCTCGGGCGGCTACCCGATCAGCAAGACGACCCGCGACCTGTGCGCGTTCGCCCCACAAGACGTGACCCGCGACCCGCCCTCCTCCAAGCTGGACCTGGTGTGCTGCCGCGATGTCCTGATCTATCTGGGCACCACCCTGCAGCACCGGGTCCTTCAGATCTTCCGCTACTCGCTCAAGCCCGTCGGCTTCCTCATGCTCGGCAACTCCGGGAGTATCGGCGCCAGCGTCGACCTGTTCCAGCCCGAGCACAAGGAGGGCAGGATCTACGCCAAGCAGACCACCGCCACCACCCCGACGTAGGACTTCACGGCCCGTCCCTACCAGGTCGAGAGCCCGCGGCCCGTCGAGGCCCACGCGGCCGCCCCCAGCCCGGAGCCGGACTTGCGCAAGGAGGCCGACCGGGTGGTGGTCGTCCGCTCCGGCCCCCCGGGCGTGATCGTCAAGCAGGAGTTGGACGTGCCCGGCTTCCGCGGCAAAACGGGGCGCCATCTGGACCGGCACCGGGGATCGCCGGCCTCAACCTGCTCAAACTCGTGCGCCAAGAGCTGATGGTCGATCTGCGCAATACCTTCAACCGCGTCCTCAAGGGAGAGGTCGAGGCGGCCAGGGAGGGGCTAAGCTTGCGCCTCAACGGCCAGGTGCGGCACCTCGACCTACGGGTACTCTCAAGGGCTCCGCCGCAGAGCGCTGCTTCCTGGTCCCGTTCGAGGAACGGGGCATTCACCCCATCACTCCGGCGCCGGACAAGGATCCCGGCACGCCCAACGGCAAGCAGGCCAGCGGAGCCGACACGGCGGCGGACGCCCGCATCCGGGAGCTGGTGCAGGAGCTTTCGAACACCCGCGGGTACATGCAGTCCGTCATCGAGGACCAGGAGAGCACCAACGAGGAGCTCAGCGCCACCAACAACGACCTCAGGAACCTGCTGGTCAGCGTCAACCCGCCCATCCTCATGCTGGACCAGCGCCTGCACGAGGTGATGGACACCATGAGCATGAAGGGCCAGGAGGTGTGCGACAGGCAGGGCAACTCCTACTCGGTGAGCGTGCATCCTTACAAGACGCACGATCACCGCATCGACGGGGTGGTGATCACCTTCTTCGAGCACGCCCAGTTCGATCGCCTCTCCCGGCTGGCGACGGTGGTGCGCGACGCCAAAGAAGCGATCGCCGTGCTGGACTTCGGCGGGCGCATCCGCGCCTGGAACCCGGCCGCCGAGCGCCTCCACGGCTACAGCGAGCGGGAGGCCATGGCTCTCGGGCTCGAGGCCCTCGTCCCCGAGGCGGAGACGGACGCCACCCGGTCCCTGCTCGATCGGGCGCGCCGCCGCACCAAGTCCGGCAAGGAGCTGGGGGTGTGGCTCACCATCTCCCTGCTGGTCGACCAGACGGGAGCGCCCAAGGCCCTGTCGACCATTGATCTGCCCGTCCAGCCGGCGCCGGAACAAGGCCCATCCGAGCTATGACCGGGGACACATCCCTCCCCTGCGTAACCAGCGACTTCGCCCGCAAGGCCCTGGACGCCTCCCTCAACGGGCTTTACGTCCACGACATCAGGACGGGCGCCAACACCTTCATCAACGCCCAGTACACCCGCCTGACCGGCTACGAACTCGCGCGGCTGCGAGCGATGGCGGGCGGGGAGTTCTCCTCCCTCTTCCATCCCGGGGACCAGCCCCGGATCCTCGCCCACCTGGAGGCGATGCGGCGGGCGGCGGATGGCGAGGTCCTGGAGGTGGAATACCGCTTCCGCCGCGCCGACGGAGCCTGGATCTGGTGCCTGTCCCGGGACACGGTGTGCGAGCGCGACCCGGACGGCTCGGTGCGCACCATCATCGGCACCTTTCTCGACATCAGCGCCCGCAAGGCGGCGGAGGAGAGCCTGCACCGCAGCGAATCCAGCGCCCGCCGCCACCTGCAGGAGATCGAGCTGATCTACGACAGCGCACCCATCGGCCTTTGCGTCCTCGACCTGGATCTGCGCTACGTACGCATCAACGAGCGCCTGGCGGAGATCAACGGCATCGCCGCCGCCGATCACATCGGCCGTACGGTGCGCGAGGTCCTGCCCGAACTGGCGAAGGAACTGGAACCCGGCCTGCGGCGGGTCATCGACACCGGCCAGGCGGCGCTCGACATCGAGGTCAGCGGCGAGACGCCCGCCCAGCCGGGCGTACGGCGCTCCTGGGTCGAGAGCTGGCTGCCCCTGCGGGACGAGAGCGGGACGGTCCTCGGCATCAACATCGTTGCGCGGGAAGTCACCGAGGAACGCGCCGCCCGGGAGGCCCTGGCCGCGAGCCGCGAGCGCTATCGCCTTGTGGCCGACTACACCTACGACTGGGAGAACTGGGTGGGACCCGACGGGACCTTGCTGTGGGTGTCCCCTTCCTGCGAGCGCAACACCGGACACCCCCCGGAGGCCTTCCTCGCCGACCCGGGTTTGCTCGAGCGCATCGCCCACCCTGAGGACCGGCCCGCGCTGCGCCGCCACTTGAAGGAGAGCCTGCGCCAGCCCGAGTCCATCCGCCTGTGCTTTCGGATCCGGCGCGCGGACGGGGAGATGCGCTGGATGGAGCACATCTGCCAGCCGGTGTACCGGGCGGACGGGGCCTTCGCCGGGCGCCGCAGCAGCACCCGCGACGTCACCGAGACCCTGGAGACCCAGTGGGCCCTCCAGCGACGGGAACGAGAGGTTGCGACCCTGGCGGACAACTCCCCCGACATCGTCGCACGCTTCGACCGCGCCCTGCGTCACCTCTACGTCAACGCCGCCGTCGAGCGGGCCACGGGCCGCACGCCCGCCGACTTCCTGGGCAAGACCAACGAGGAGCTGGGCATGCCCGCCGAGCTCTGCGCGCTCTGGAGCCGCACCCTACGCGAGGTGTTCGACACGGGGGAGATCCGGAGCTTGGAGTTTGCCTTCCCGACCCCCGACGGGGAGCGATTCTTCAGCCTGCGCGCGGTCCCCGAGCGCGGACCGGACGGTAAGGTGGAGACCGTGCTCTCCGCCACCCGTGACGAGACCGAGCGCCGGCAGGCCGAGGCCCGCGCGCGAACCCTGGCGAAGGTGGTGGAGACCTCCGCAGACTTTATCGGCCTCGCCGCGCTGGACGGGCGGGCGATCTACCTCAACCGCGCCGGCCAGGCCCTGGTGGGACTGGAGGACGACGAGGCAGTCGCCGGGACCCGCATCGAGGACTACCTGTTCGAGGAGGACCTGCCCATGGTGAGGGGTACGGTCATGCCTACCGTGATGGATCAGGGCCGGTGGGCAGGGGACTTCCGCTTCCGCCACTTCCGCACCGGCGAGCCGATCGACGTGCATTGGGACGTGGTGCGCGTCGACGACCCGGAGACCGGCCAGCCGGTGCAGCTCGCCACCGTGACCCGGGACATCCGGATCGAGAAGAAGGCCGCAGCGGCCCTGGAAGAGGCAAACCGGCGCAAGGATGAGTTCCTGGCTATCCTCGGCCACGAGCTGCGCAACCCCATGGCGCCGATCCGCAATGCGGTGGATATCCTCCAGCTGCTGAAGAAGGAGCAGGACCCGCGCATCGCCTGGGCCCTGGCGGTGCTCGATCGCCAGGCCGCGCACATGAGCCGGCTCCTCGACGACCTGCTCGACGTCGCGCGCATCGTCCGCGGCAGGCTCACCCTTGAGCGCCGTCCGGTTGAGCTGCGCGCGGTCGTGCAGCAGTCAGTGGACGGGGTGCGCCCCTCGATGACCGAGCGCCGCCATCGACTCACGGTGGATCTGCCGGCACCCGACGTCCTGGTGGACGCGGACCCGGTGCGTCTCTCCCAGATCCTGCTCAACCTGCTCCTGAACGCGGCCAACTATACGCAGGACGGGGGGGAGATCCGGGTAACGACCCTCGTGACCGAGCCGGAGGTGATGGTATCGGTGCGGGACAACGGACCGGGTATCCCCCCGGAGCGCTTGGAGGCCCTGTTCGACCCCTTCACCCAGGGCGAGCGCCGGCACCAGGCATCCTCCGGCGGTGTAGGCCTTGGGCTCACCATCTCCCGGCGCCTGGCCGAGCTGCACGGGGGGCGGCTGGAGGCCGCCAGCGACTGGCCGCGGCCAGGCTCCGAGTTCCGGCTCCGCCTGCCGCGCCTGACTGGCCCCGTGCCGGCCTCCCCCGCGGACGCCGCCCGCGCCGGCCCCCAAGCCAGCGCCCTGAGCGTGCTGGTGGTGGACGACAACCCGGACGTGGCCGGGGCGCTGGCCATGCTGCTGGAGGTGCTCGGGCACCGGGTGCGCACTGCCGGGTCGGGCGCCGAGGCCCTGGATCTGATCGAGCGTGCGTGCCCGCGGGTCGCGTTGCTCGACATCGGCCTGCCGGACATGGACGGCCTGGAGCTCGCCCGCCGCGTGCGCGAACGCTGCCCGGACCGGGACCGCCTGCTGCTGGTGGCGGTGAGCGGCTACGGCCACGAAGAGGCCCGCACCCGCTCCCTCGCCGCCGGGTTCGACCAGCACCTCGCCAAACCCATCGACCGCCGCACCCTCCAGGCCCTCCTCGCCAGCGTGCACTGAAGTCCCAGGGGTACAAGCCCCACCGAAAGCGACGAAGGCCGCGGCCAGGGTGGGCGAGGCGGCCCTGGAGGAGGTCGAGGACGATCAGGGGCCGCCGGGCCACTGCTGCGCATGGCCCCACGACCTGCACGCGGGCCGTGCCGACGGCCGCGGGCACCACCGGATCGACCTGGCCAGGCATGACGCGGCTGGCCGGCTGACACACCCCGGAGGCGGATCTCGCCCAGGCCGGCTACCGGGCCGCTGTTCGACTGCCGAAGACCCCGGAACGGAACTTGCCGCACAGCGTTCACAGAACGGTTGCCGAGCGGGTTCCAATGGGCGCACTGCGCATCACGATCGTCGGAGGGACCGGTTTCGTACGCCGGCACCTCAGGGATCGCCTGCTCCGCGCCGGGCACTGGCTGAAGCTGGTCGCGCGCCACGTCGCCGAGGCGGCTGCTTCGATGGGGATCGGCCGTCTGATCCATATCTCCGCCCTGGGCGTATCCGAGGACGCTCCCTCCGCCGCCGACCGCTCGAAGGCGCCCGGGGAGCGGGCCGTGAGCGCCGTCTTCCCGAAGGGCGTGGTTCTGAGGCCGAGCCTGATGTTCGGCGAGGACGATCACTTCCTCAGCCGCATCGCCGCCATGCCCCGCCAATCGCCGGTGATCCCCCTGATCGGTGCCGGGACCAGGGTACAGCCGACGCACGTCGACAGCCTGGGGGAGGGCATCGCCCGCATCCCGGACCACCAAAGCGACGCGGCGCCCTCTACCAGGTCGCCGGGCCGGAGGCGTCCACGTTGGAGGGACTGGTGCGCGAGCCGGTGGTGACTTTGGACAAACACCTGCGGGTGCGGAGCGCCAACCGCTCTTTCTACCGGACGTTCCGGGTGTCGCCGCAGGAGACCGAGGAACGGCTCCTCTATGAACTCGGCAACCGGCAGTGGGACATCCCCCCGCCTGCGCACCCTGCTCGAAGAGTCCCTGCCCGCGAACGTCTCGTTCGACGACTTCCAGGTCGAGCATGACTTTCCCTACATCGGGCGCAAGGTCATGCTGCTGAACTTCCGCCACCTCCGGCAGGCGGGGGCCGAGCTGATTCTCCTGACGATCGAGGACGTGACCGAGCGGCGGCGGGTCGAGGCGAAACGCCATGCCATTGAGACCCGCTTCACGTCCCCGGCGAAGAACATCCGGGGCCACTCCATCTTGACCCTCAATCCCGACGGCCGGGTCACCAGCTGGAACGTCGCCGCCGGGCAGATCCTGGGCTACACCGAGACCGAGGCGACCGGGCAACACTTCTCGTTCATCTTCACCACCGCAGCAAGACGAGAATCAGAGCGGCCTTTGTCGGACCTCCGGTTGCTGTTCTTGTGCTCCAGTGGGATGAGCTTCCAATCCCGCCGCCGGACCGATTCCTGCGGCGTAGACCTGGTGCTCGCTCCCACCACGGCCCGGGACCGCTGTTGAAAGAAGGGCCTTACTCGTCACAGTCGCACGGACGTCCACTTCTCGTACCGATCGCCTGCTGACTCTCACCACAGGCAGTGCCAGCATACGTGAACCTGCCGCTCGGCCACCTGGAAGCAGAACGAGCCAAGCGCCCTGCCCCTCGCGGCACGGGACGCGATCACCGACCGGTCCAATCTGGTCGTGGCCGGTAGCGCGTCGCTATGGGAGTGCGCGATCAAGGCATCGATCGGCAAGCTCGATCCAGCGTATGACTTCATTGATTCGGTCCCGGAGACGGCATACGAGGTGTTGCCCACTCGTATCCCGCACCTCCACATCTATCGCACCCTTCCGATGCACGATCGCAGGCGTCTCCCCTTGCTGACTCGTGGCGCATCCAGCGGGTGTGGGCGATGTCCCTCGGCTTGCACTCCGGGCGTGTCAGTCGAAGGTCTCGTCGCCGGTAGGCTCGTAGCGCTGGACCTGGTTCATGTCGTGGCGCAGCTGCGAGAGCTCCCAATACATGCGTCTGCGGGCACGGCTCTGGTTCCCGAGAGGGCGGTGCTCGGCGATGCAGTGCCAGGGGTTGTAGGACAGCCGCCGGGCGAAGGCGATCTGCCCCGGCGAGGCGAAACGCTGGCGGGGGATGTGCAGCGTGGCTGCTGAGATCCTCGGGGAGAGCCGCTCGGGCCATAGCACGCCTGCGTTCTCGATCGGCATGCGGTGCGGGTCCGTCTGGCGCTGGATACGGAAGTCCAGGTCCACGTCGCCATGGTCCAGCGCGGCAATCATGGCGTCGCGCAGATAGTCATCCGGGGGACGCCGCGGCAGGCGCGGGATCGGCGTCCTCTTCTTGGTCGTCGGCCACACGGAGTATTGCATGGCCTGGCCCTCTCCGAGCAGGTAGGGTACGCAGCTGAAGTAGGGCGCCTCGAAGGGGCTGGACTGGGTCTTGGTCCACAGGCCCTGCATGATGCCGTCCAGGATGTGGGGGTTACGGAAGTTGAGGAAGTGGAAGATCGCCGCGTTCTTGAGGCTCCACTTTTGCAGGTGGGCATTCTCGCGGGTGTTTGGGGTGACGAAGGTCGGGGTCGAGACGCCGAAGAAGTCCTGGGTGAAGCGCTCGTCGTCCGAGAGCTTGGGGCCCGGAACGCCCATCAGCTTGATGCTGATGCTCATGAAGCCGACATCATCGATGTCCGGGGTGACGTAGGGCCCTGGGCCGGAGAAGCGCACCCAGGCGCGGTAGGTGTGCGGTTCGGCGAAGATGCCGTGGCGAAGCTCCGGCGGCAGGCCGTCGTGGACCACGAATGTGGCGCGGACCATGCCGTGGGTCTTGGTGTTTCCGCCGCGCTCGAAGCCTCCGGGCTTCCATAGGCCCTTCATCTGCGCGGTGAAGGTGTCGATGATCGACTGAAGCCAGACCTCCTCGTTGGGGATTGGGCGCTCCTCGGCCAAGGCGAGCCCCTCGTCCTTGCGCCGCAGGTTGATGAGCCAGGTGACCAGGCGAGCAACGGGGTCGCGTAAGGTGGCGTCGAAGGCGGGGCGGATGAAGGGGTCGATGCGCCGCTCCAACTGGGTGGCCTTCAACAGACCGTCGGCAATGAAGTCCAGTAGGGCATTGCCCGTGTTGGCCGGCGGCACCGGCCGACTGCGGTTGGAGTCGATGGGCATCGCATCACCTCCGTGGCGTCTGACGGGCCAGGTACCGAATGGCGCGGATGCCTGGCAGGAAAAAATAGGCCCCGCCGCGAACCTGGACGAAGCGCGGCAGGCCGCAGAGACGCCGGTCTGGCCCGTCCCGGCGGGGGATCGAGAAGCAGCTCACCGCCTCGCCGTCCGGGTCCGGCATTCGGTGGCCGAGCAGCGGATCGGTCTCGCCGTGAAGGCCGGCAAACCGCGAGCCCATGATCCAGGCGTTTTGCACGAACTCGAACTGTCGACCGATGTTGGCCGCGAGGCAGATGAAGTGCAGGCCCGCATCCGCAGCGCGCTGTGGCTCCGCCAGCACCTCCTCCGGGGACAGGTGGTGTCCGTAGGCGCGTCCGCGGCGCAAGAGCCGGTGGAATCGGGTTGAGGCGATCAGGTCCAGCTCCCGGGCGTCGGCGTCGAAACCGAAGAACCGGATCACGCGTGAGAAGAGCCCCCGGGTGCCGGCGGGATAGTCCCCGTTGCGGGGGTTGGTGCGGCGGATATGGGCGCCGATCGGACAGTGCACGCCCTGGGGATCCTGATCGTAGTCGAAGGCGTTGGGCCCGTCGCTGGACGGGATCAGGGGCGCCCCATCCAGGGTCCGGCCGACCATCTTCTCCGCCGTCTGGCGGGCGACGTTGGGGTCCGCGTCCGCATGCTCGCTCAACCAGCGCCAGAACCCAGGCACGTCCTGGCGCAGCTGGCGCAGCACAAGGTAGCTGCCATTGCGGCCCAGATCGGCCATGTTCGGCTGGTCTTCCGCGCGCGCGAGCAGCTGGTCGGGGTCGAGAGCCGGATCCAGGAGGGGACGGCCGGTGTAGAGGCCGTACTCGTTGGGGTAGCCCAGCAGGAACTCGCCCAGGCAGGTCAGGTTGCGGTAGCCCAGTTGATCCCGATCCTCCACCGGTCGGCGCCGGTCCCAGTCCACCTCGGGCTGGGAGAGGCCGTCGCGAAAGCCGAAGGGCTCGCGGCCTTCCCGGTCCGCGGTCTCCAACGTCTGCAGCAGCTCGAAGCCGGGGGACCAGCGGTGCTCGAGCTCCCGTCGCCAGTCCGCGAGGCGCCCGGGCAGTGCATAAAGCAGGAGCAGGACGTGGGGCTGCCTATCCCCGCTGCCCCAGATCCAGCCGGAGGGGTGGCTGTCCGCCTGGTCGCCCAAGCGGCGGGAGCGGTCCTCGTCCCCGGCGATGCCGTCGAGAAACTCCTCGGCAAAACCATGCAAAAGTACCTCGTCGAGCCCCAGGGCTGCGAGTCCCGGCGCACTCACCGCCAGCTGCAGGACCGTCTCCGGTGGTGGGTCCGCGGGCTCGGCGGTCGCCACCGGCGCCCCGGCAAGGAAGGCGCGCGCCGCCGCGGCCTCCTTCACCCGCAGCAGCAGGAAGCAAGCCTCCGTGTGATGGCCATAGCCGTAACGCAGCAGTCCCTGCACGTCGCCCAGGTCGACCGGGACTTTGTTGGGGCTGTCTTCGCTCATGGCAATTGATTGTCAATGGTACGCACGGCGGGCCCCACGGACGTGCGGTTGGTCCGCCATGCGGGCCGAGCGCCCCCGATCCATTTGCGTTCGTACGCACTCATTCGTGGACACTCTTCGATCCGGAGTCACAGGAGCCTCACCCAGGCGAGCGCCTGGTCCGCGGTCATCGCGCGTTTCTCCAGCCCGGCGCGGATGCGTCGGTTGCGCTCCAGGTCCTGCAGGCTGACCCCAGGATAGGCGTCGTACCAAACCTGACTGGGGATCTGGTGGGCGCGCTGGTAGCGCTTGAAGCAACCCTCCCGGCGAGCGCCTCGCGCCACCAGCCAGCGGGTCTTGGGCCAGCCCACTCCGTTGCTGAAGATCAGGTTCAGCCCCCAGGCGACCTTGTTGATGAAGTCGTCCATGTAAGCCTCGTGGCTGCCGTCGTAGTTGCTGGCGAAGAGCACACGCAGACCACCGTCCATCACCACCCAGCGGGCGAAGTGTATGGTCTGCACCCGCGCCAAGTGGCCGCGGTTGAACACGTGGCGGCAGCCATAGTCGATGGCCAGAAGCAGCACGCGAATCAGGATTCCCCGAAATGCACCTGGTTTGGCAGGACCCACGGCGCTGAACTGGTTGGTGAGCCCGTGGTCCTCCAGCTCCCGCAGCACCCGTAGGTGCTCCGGCCGGGGTGGCGGGCAGTGCTCCGGGTCGTCGCGCTCCAGGGCCCGCAGCCGCCAGGCGAGCCAAGGCAGGGAGACCAGCAGCAAAGGGGACAGGGCCAGGGCTGCCAATGGGACGCCGACCGCGTGCAGCAGGTTGCGCAACCGCCAGCCCAGCGGCGTGGGCTCCGGGCGGGTGAGGGCCAGCCGCCCCGCCCGGAACTCTTCGTCGACGAACTCGGCCAGCTCCGCGTGCACCCGACGGGCGTCGGCGGCGCCGGCGAGGCGCTCCCTCGGCACCCGGGCGGACAGGGCCCGCTGCAGTGCGCTCTCCTCGCGCACCTGGCGCACCGTGCGGCCCCGCGTGTTGACATAGTTGGCCTGCACCTCCAGCGAACGCTCGCGCATCCAACCGACCAGATCCGCCCCGGCATCGAACCCCTCGCAGTGTGAGAAGAGCCGGAGCAGCCCCTCCCCGGCCACCTGGGACATCTCCGCCAGCAACTCGCAGGCCGGACCATCGCAGTCCCCGAGAAACACCAGCCGGAGGCCGAGCGCCGGCGCTTCGAGGCCGTAGAGCGAGAGGTCTGCCATGCCCGTATCGTCCAGCACGACCAGCCGGGCGAAGTGCAGCCGCTCCAAGCGCCCGAAGGGCACCACAGGGTTGTAGGGGTCCGCCACGCCAGGGACCCCGTTCATCGTCTCGAGCAGGGCCCGCAGGGATGCCTCCTTGCCGGGGGCGATCCGGGCGGCGATCATGAACGGGGCCTGGGGGGTCATGGGGTCAGAACTGGAGACAAAAGTCTATGAGCCGGCTCTCGTCCCAGTAGACCTTGCCCAGGTAGAAGCCGGGGCCGATCTGCCGGATCTCATCGCGGATACGGCTGGCGATGAAGGAGGTGTCAGAGTAATCGAGGACGATGCACTCCTTGCCGTCCAGCCAGCTGTCGCCCTTGTAGACCTTTGCCACGATGGCCTCGATGCCGAAGATGGTGATGCGGTTCTTGAGGTAGCCCTTCTCGGCGTCGAACACCTTGCCCTGCCAGCCGAAGGTGTTGACTACCTTGGCGATGACATCCGAGTAGCGAGTGCCAGGGGCGATGATGGCCGTGCCCTCGGCCTCACCGTTGGGGATGTCCCCGGCGGGGCTGGCCTTGAACAGGTCGTCCAGTTCTTCCTGAGTCATGTCCAGGAGCTTCTCAACTGTGTATTCCACGGTGGTCTCCTCCAATCGGGGGGCCCGGGAATCGGGCCCCGTCACATCTGCGCGCCCGCGTCCGCCAGGATCGCGTCCGCTGCCTTCTCGCCGATCATGTAGACGGCGCTGACCACGAAGAAGCCGGGGATGTGCGGGAAGACGGAGGCATCCACCACCCGCAGGCCCCGCGTACCGTGCACCCGAAATCGGCTGTCTAGCACCCCGCCCTCCTCCCGCGGACCGATGGCGCAGGAGCAGGAGGCGTGGTGTCCCCAGGCCGTGTCGCGCACGTACTGGGCCAGATCAGCGTCGCTCGCCACGGCGGGACCTGGCATCAGCTCCTCGGCGATGATTCCCTCCTCGATCAGAGGCGCGGTCATCCGGCGCACGAAGCGGATGCCGTCCACCACCGCGGCCAGATCCCGGCCCCGGGTGTCGTCGCCTTCCTCGAAGTAATGGAAATTGATGTCGGGGGGATCGCGGGGATCGCTCGTGCGCAGCCGGACCCTCCCCCCGCGGTTGCGGGTGTGGGCCTTGAGGATCGCCCAGGTCAGCGCGTCATCGTGATCCCGTATCAGTCTCGAGTAGCCCTCGAAGTAGCCCTCGAAGCGGCCCATCAGGGCCATGCAGTAGATATCCGGCTCCCGTTCAGCCACGGCCGAGCGGCGCACCAGGGCCACGGCCGCGCCGTTGCTGCTGTATAGTCCGCTGCCGTCGGCGTGCCATTGCCGCCACTGGGGGTCGCCGGCGGCGAAGCGCACGCCTTTCAGGATCTCCCAGGGACGACCCATGCGGTGGGTGACGGCCACCTCGTAGCGGTCCTGGAGCCTGCGGCCAACGCCGGGCAGATCCGCCTGAACGGGTAACCCGTGGTCCCGCAGGTGCTCCGCCGGCCCGATGCCGGAGAGCATCAGCAGTTGAGGGGTGTTGAAGGCGCCGCCGGCCAGGATCACCTCGCGGCTGGCCAGGAGCCGGCGCGGCTCGCCCGGGGTGCCGCCGGAATGGGGGTGCGCGCGGTAAAGGCGCTGGCCCTTGAGGTACTCCACGCCGTGGGCGCGTCCGTCCGTATCGAGCAGCACCCGGGTGGCGAGGGCATCGGTCTCCAGGTGGAGCCGGTCCGGGTGCCTCGCCGCCACCGCTAGGAGGCGCTCCCGGCTGCCCACCCGAACGTGGTCGCGAGTGGAGATGGGGGTGAAGCTCAGCCCCTCGAAGCTGCGCCGCAGCCAGGTGCGGCTGTTGGGATCGCCGCGGCGACGCAGCCAGGAGAGGATCTGGGTCAGGGGCCTCGACATGCCCCGGACGCGGGCGCGCGCGGTCGCCAAGACCGTCGCCACCAGATCGTCGTCGCTCATCGCCTCCGCGGGCAGGGGCAACTCCGTGTCGAGCCAGCCGTCCCACCCGTGGCCCGTGGGGTCGATGCCGACGTGGCGCAGCAGCCGCCACAGGGGCCGGTAGCGGCAGGCCTCGACTCGGCGGGCATAGCGCCGCATCCGCCGGGCGGACCAGGTGTCGTCGCCGGTCAGCGCGGCGATGCGATCCCAATCGGAATCGTGCGGCAGCATGTAGATCATGGCATTGTGGGCGGTGCACCCCCCCAGGGCGGCGGCCCGAGGGTAGAATACGCCCTGCCCTGGCCGGTACTTGGGGTCGCGCCGCTGGCGCTCCTCGTCCGCGTAGTGGCGCACCATGAAGGCCCAGCTCATGGCCGGGCTCTCGGCGGCGAAGGGATGGAAGCAGGGAACGCGGTAGTCGTCCGGCATCCGCTCTTCGTCACTCGCCAGTGGGTCGCCCCCGGCCTCCAGCACGCAGACCCGCATCCCCGCTTCCGCCAGGCGGGCGGCCAGGGTGCCGCCGCCGGCCCCGGAGCCGACGACGATGTAGTCCCAGCTCGGTCCGTCGCTCTCGGCCATGACGAAGACCTCAGAAGGTCTTGAGGAAGGCGATCAGGGCACGGCGGTCGTCGTCGCTGAGCTCCGGCTCGGTGCCGAAGGCCTTCTCGTCGTCGCTTAGATCCTCCTGCCGATTGAAGGCCGTGGTGCCGAAGTAGTGGCCGCGGTTGACCACCAGATCTGGACACTTGCTCAAGGACAGCATCGGTTCCCTGAGCGCGGCGAAGTGTTCGCGCAGCTCGGCGTCGGTGGCGTCCGGCGGGGCGGATTTCAGGGCGCGTTTCAACCGGATGAGGAACTGGCCCATATCCTTGACCTGGGCCGCCACCTTCCCCGGATCCCGGGTCTCCGCGCGCAGGCGCAGGTTCGACAGCAAGCCCACCGGCGTGCCCTCGGGGATGGGGCCCAGGACCACGTCGCCGTCGGAGGACATGAGCCAGGGCAGCCAGCGCTGCACCAGCCCCTGCACAGGCTTGACCGAATCCGGCACGTAGCCCTCCGGGATGGTGAGCTGGCTGCGCACCCGGGTGCGGTCGATGGTGCCCGGGACCTTGTCGCCGAGGATGGCGTCGTGCTCACGCTTGTCGGGCCAGAGCATCTGTTCGATGGAGGCGTCGAAGACCTTCATCCGCGCGTCGACCGACGGGTCAATGTCGAATGGTCCCACCGTGTTGTTGAGCAGGAAGGGCCCGGAGGACCACAGGGAGATGAGCGACGGAACCCGGGTGTAGCCACGCCCGCCGCCGGGCATCTCGTAGGGCATCGGTTCGCCGGTGAAGGGATCGTAGATCGTGACCGTGCCGACCGAAGGCAGCGTCTTGTAGGACTGGGAGGAGAAGTTGTCCCAGATGTTGTCCTCCAGGGCATTGGTGGCCAGCGGACTGCACACGTTGGTGCGCAGCAGGGTCGAGGGGATGCGGGCGTCGGTGGAGAGGTAGTTGCCCGTCAGAAAGTCCGGCGCGTGCACGATCTCGCGCATGGCCTGCTTGTAGGCGTCGGTCTTGGTCCACTCCCAATAGCGCTTGAAGCAGTCCAGGTAGCCCGCCCCCATGCACTGCATCGGGTCGAGGTCCGCTGGCAGGGGCGGCGCCTTGCTGGAGTGGCAGCGCGCGCAGGTGTCGGCGAACACGTCCTTGCCATGCTCGACGGTCGCCTCGTCGGCGGTGAGATAGGCGTTCCCGTGCGGTGCGTCCGCGAGTCGGTCGGGTTGCGCCGCCTTGAGGAAGAAGCGGGCCACGTCCATGTTCCCGGCCTCTGTGGCGAGCCAGTAGGTCGAATTCTTCTGGGCGGTGGCGATGGGGATGGGGCTGATCCGCTTGCCGCCGACGACCGGCTTGAAGTGCAGCAGCCATTCCTCGCTGAACAGTCCGATGTTGATGTAGACCCGGTTCAGCGCTCCCAGCAGCCCCACCGAGTCGGCCCCGTCCTTGAGCACCCGCGGGGTGCGCACGATGCCGGTCTCGGGGTCGAAGAAGTCCAGCAGCGGACCGCTCGGCACGTAGTCCTGGAACTGCTTGTTGTCCAGTTCTCCGCCGGCGAGCTGCGCCGGCCCGATGTCGTGGGCCAGACCCATGCGCGCCACGAAGTCGTAGACCGAGTTCATGCTGCGGGGGTTGTTGATGTAGTCGGTGGAGATGAGCGAGGTGTCCATCGTCCCCGGACGGTAGGTGTGGGCCAGCTGGTACATGAAGTTGGCCCTGCCCTCCGGCTTGTCCGCGTCGAAGATGAACATCCGGTCGACCCACATGTACTGGGCGCCGACGGAGGAGCTCAGATCCGCCCATTCGGGGCTCTCCGGGTCCTTCGGGGGGTGGATCGGGCTCGGACCCACGTGGCAGAAGCCGCAGGACATGCCGACCCGGTAGGGCCGCACCAGGTCCTTGTCGTTGTAGTAGTCCGGATCCGTGTAGTAACGCTCCGGGTCCCACGCCGCGGCGGCCTCGGCGTCGAAGGCGGGATTGGGGAAGAGACGCAGACCCACAACGCCCGTCGCATAGCCGTAGTAGGAGCCCACCGGCTGGGTGGTGCCATCCCCCAGGTCTTGGCCGCGGGAGCCGATCTTCACGCCCGGATACTTCTCCTCGTTCTCAAAGGGATCAGGCTCGCAGCCGGCTGCTGGCACGTCCAGCCAGAGTCCACGGCGGTCGGCGCGCGGCCCGGTTGGGGCCTCGAAGCAGGGCTCGTTCACCAGCCCCAGGTAGTTCCAACGGTTTGACCGTGAGTATCCCAGGCCGGGGTGGGAGCTGATGGTCTTGAGGAGATCGAAGGCGCCGTAGGTGTAGCCGGTCATCAGGTCCCAGAAGCGGTCGTTGCCGCCGCTCCAGACGATCCACATGTTGCGGCCCTTGACCTCTTCGGGGGTTAGCGCGATGCCTCCATCCATGTCGCGAAACCAGTCCTCGTCCGCATGTGGGAACGACGACGGCTCACGCCCAGCCTGCTTGGCCTCGTCCAGGACAGAGCCGGGTTCCGGTTCATCGTTGCCGCACCCAGTCAGAAAAAGCGCGTAGACGAGCAGCGAAAGCGCCCAAGGTCCAAAGGTTCTCCAAGACATGGCCGAGCCTCCTCGAGGTCTGTCTCCAAACCATTTTTCTTGCGCCACTCGGCCCTTATTCCCGAGTGTCAAAGTCAGGTTAGTCTAGGGTCCTGGTGAGCGCAAGGAGACTGGCTGGACGCGGACAGGCACTTCGGAATTCTCTGACACGATGGGGTTTGGTTGAGCGTCGGCGCAGATTTCGCCCGCCGCATTGCGCGACTGGCATCCCGAGACGATTCCGCGGCGAAAAGTCACACGAACCGATTTAGCTCTCCGCCGCCGCGCTCACCCCTCGCCACCACCACGGACGTCCAGAGACGCCGCAGGACCTGGTAATCGGCCTCCGGGATGGCGATCGAGAGGTTCCGCCGTTGCGTGGAATCGAGCGAGGCCGCCTTTGCAGCCAATCGATTATCCAGCAGAACGGCCAAGCCCTTACGGCCAAGGCCGATCTCTCTCAAGTGATCGCGAACGCGATAGTAGAGCAGCTCCCCGTCGGCGCCGGCGTCATCAATCAACGCGAAAGCGAAGGGGAACGAGAATGTCGACTGATCGCCGCCCTCGAACGGACTGATCACTCGCAGCGAAAGCTGCACGACGGACAACGCGTCCGCGCGGCCCGGGAAACAGAGATTGACGAGCTTGTCGACATGATCGGCCTCGAGGAAGTTCAGCCCCCCCCTGTCCTTCAGAGACTCGAGATCAAGGTCACCATCGACTCGCGCGGAAGCGACGGATACGGCCACTCCGCAGAAGACCTCTCCCACCTCCAGGTCGAGCCGGCGCCGGCAGAAGCGCTGGAATCGCGCACCGTAAGTGCTTGCGGAAATCGCCCAGGTCACCCGCAGCATCCCGGCCCAGGACCAATGCCGGAACAGGTTCATCCAACCGCGGTTGTCCGGGTGGCCGTACTGTTCCTCCAGGTTCAGATCGTGGTAAACGCTCTCCATGAGCTGGAGCAGAGAGTTGCAAAGATAGAATCCGGCCCGGATCTCGGCGGCGCTCGATGGCAGCATCTGCGGGTTCGGCGCCGGCTTGCCCGTCCTGCCATCATCGGTCAGATACCACCACTCGGGGTAAATCTGTTGGTCAAGAAACTTGAGATCGTCGTCATTGCGAATACGCTCGAAGATCGCCTCGACCCCCTTTCCGTGATGTGAGAATGCCGCGGAATTCTTGGCACCCGGCGGATACCAGCGCTCGGCGAGGGCGGTGAACACCTCCTCCAGATCCGCTTCACCGCCTGCACCGCCCGAGTTCTGCTCCGCTATCGCGTCCTCGAGCACCGCTCCGGTGATGTGATAGCCCAGCTTGCGGTAGCTCTCGAACTGGGACTCGCTGTACCACTGGTCGGCTGTTGTCTCGTGCGGGAAGTCCGGGTGCTCAGCGGCGTATTGGACGATATCGGCCGGCGCGTCGGAACCAAGCGAGGACTTCAGGTACAACAGGTACCCCGGTCGCGCGTTCTTGTCCCTCCTCTCGTAGTGGATTCGGCCAACCGCGCAATGGAACCGGCTGCGCCGCGCAGTCGGATCCGGCCGAATGGCGCTCGGATCGATGTCGATCTCTATGCCCAGGTCGATGTGGCATTTTCGAACCGCGTTTCCCAGATCCTCGAAGCCGAAGTTCGGGTCGCATCCGGCGTCGCAAGCGATGATGTAACGGCAACGGCGACGCACGAGCTCGTAGATCCCGAGGTTCTCGAAGTGACCACCATCGCTCAGATAGACGTACTTTGAGCGGTCCGTAGTCATCCCGAACAGCTCCTGCAGCAGCAGGAACAGTGACATCCTCGGTCCCGGCCGCTCCCAAGCGTCGCCTGCAATGGGATTCTGAAGCCACCAGCCCAGGCGCACATTGAACACGGTCATCAGAAACGCCGTCGCGGCGCTCGTGTGATAGCCGGCGTTCGGGCTCGCCGCCGCCCCCGAGATCGTGATCGGCAGGCCCAGCGAGATCCACTTGTCCTCGGTGCGAACATAGTCCTCCGTGCGCCGATAGCCGGAGAGCACCTGACCGTCCGGCGCTTGGATCTCGTAGCCGCAGAACATCGGCGTGAAAGAGAACGATGCAGCCTTGCGCTCCTGCCAGGCGAGGTTCCGCGCGGAGGTCAGGTTGAGCGCCGTGTTGATGAGCGGGATCGGTCGTTGGGCGGGACACGGCGCTTCCGGTCCCTCACCCGGCGCCGACCGCACGACCTGTTCCTTGACCTCAGGGGAAACGTCCTCTCGCAATCCCAGGACCAGGTCCCCGAGCTTGGGTGTGTCCGTCGGATCGAGCCCCGTCAGCGGATGAGGACGCCGCGTGAGGTTGCTTGCCCCCATGTAACAGCGCTCGATGCGATTGCGGTAAAACATATGAAAGCTGAAAACGTTGATATCGACCCGCCAGCTCAGAAAGAGCGACGCGAGGAACGCCAGGACGGCCGTCGCAATCAGCGCCAGCCAGTTTCCCTCGACCAAACGTGCGCTCTCGTTCACGTATTCGCCATAGCAGGAATGACTCGACGATCCTGCTTCGTAGATCCCGCCCACCGTCTCTCCGCCGGCTTGTTTCCAATCGAACTCGTAGGCGAGCTGCCGCGGCGCCGATTCGCATAAGGCCGTTCCCGGGGATACATCACGGCCGGACCATTGCCACCACATGACGCGATAGGCGCCATAGGAAACAATCAACAGGATTCCGGTCACGAACACATAAGGGGCGATTCGCGCCGCAAGCTCGGCGGCCTTGCTTCCGCCCCGGGCTCCCGTCGTCGCGCCCGATCCCGCCAGGACGCCAGCCGCCGTCGTCAAAACCCACGTGACCCCACCCAACGCGGCGACCCATTTGTTGGCCAGAACCAAGGCCAAAGGCCCGAACAAAGACGAGAACGCAAATACCAGCCAGAGCACGCCCGCACGCATCTGGTGAGCACCGTGACTGCTCCACAACTCGCGTCCGGCCTCGCGAAGCTTGCGGCCGGTAAGGCCAAGATGCAGGGTGATGGTGAGCAGAATGGCGCCCAGCATGACGAGCGGACCCAGCGCGACGGCAAACAATGGGTTGTCGAGCGAAGACATCGGGTTTCGCAACAGCCAGGCCCACAGGTACAGCATGCCGGCCAGCCCGATCCCCGCGATCAGCGCCCATAGGGGACGCAGGAGCCACAGCGTCCCCGGATCGAGCTGCGGGACCCGGTCCTTCAGATCGCGACCCGCTTTCCACCAGCCAATGGACGTGCCCGCGCCGTACGCGACCCCAAAAGCGAAACTCAATCCCCAATCCACCAAGGACGGCTCGTACGTCAACAGCATCCCCCCGATCAATGCCGCCCCGGCGAAGGATCCGACAAGCGCCCAATACGCGCCTCTGGCCCACGCTTCAGCTTTGTCGGAGGCACCCTCGGCGCGTTTGCCGAGATCCGCGCGCAGCGTTTCGTACCCTGCCACCAAGGAACCTATGCCGAGCAAGGGCACGGCGAGCGCGATCCCCGCCCGAATCGATGCTTCTCCGAGATGAGGCAACAGCGCGACAAGGAACCAGGGAAGAAGCAGGAGCGAGGTGCCGAACGCGATCAGAACGGACTGATTGAGTATCAGGTTACGCAGGTAGGTCGCCACCCCGGTCAGGGTGTCCGTGCTCAGTGCCCCGACGCGCGGCGTCAGGTAGTTGCTGAACTCCCGGAGCCAGCGGACCTGCCGCGGTTCGGCCAGCGACGGACCGTCGCTCCCCTCGCAATCCGTGTTCTTGCTCAGGCGTTCTTCCACACCCAGGATGCCGGGGCGGATGCCGCAGTGCGCCGCACCCTGGTCCCGGTGCACCCACGCGGAAAGCCAGGCACCGATGTAACCGCCGCCGGAAACGGTGGAAAGATAGTCGAAACGGTGAAGCAGCTTCAGCCGCGCCAAGCGCTGAATCACACCGAGATTAAAAGTGGCACTGCGTATCCCGCCGCCGGAGAACGCGAGTCCGACCAGGTTGCGGTCGTGAGCCCGCTCGAGCACGTCGTCACGGGTTCTCCCGCTGGGGTCAGGGACCGCTTCCCCTGGAACTCTGGCGCCGCTGCGTTCAGCCTCGGTACGCGCGGATTTCAGGCAATACCGCGCCCAGTCGACCGCGTCGAGCTCCTGATCGAGTTGATGTCCGAAGCTCGTGCTCGTCGAAGTGTCTGATCGAGCGGTGGGAGACATTTCGGTCCTCCTTGTTTTTCTCGTTAGCCCACTCCTGGGCAGAGAGGGCGGCATGAGGCCCCTCGGACGTGTAAGAAGACGCCGCACTCGGGCGTCGCCATCAAAAGCTAGTTCATCTGTCGACCCTGATCAATGCTTGCCAAGGAAAGGCATGCACTGCAGGCAGTCCTGCCACGACTTCGTGCGGTCTGTGAATACCTCAGCGACCGGGAAAGGGAAGACGGACTTCAGCGTGTCTTCGATCCCCAGATGCGAAACAGGACTTTGCCTCCGGCAACCCCCAGGGGCACACCGTTAGGTTGAGGCCTCTGCCACCGGCGCAAATGGGCAACAGGGTCCATTCTTCCTGTGATTGGTTCCAGCGGTTGCGTACGCGGTTTCTGCGGGGCCAGGCATCCGTGGCATTCCTCCCACCGGATCTATTCGACTCTCAGTCGCCCGACGACAGGTAGTCGACGATCCCCATCGCCGCATCGCGCCCGTCGGCAACCGCCGTGACCACGAGATCCGACCCGCGGACCATATCGCCGCCGGCGAAGACGGCGGGGTTGGTCGTCTGGTACGGAAAGGCACCGACTGCCGGTGCCAGAACACGTCCAGACTGGTCGGTCTCGATGCCGAAGCGGGCGAGCCAGGCCGGCGGACTCGGCCGGAATCCGAACGCGACGATCACGGATTCCGCCTCGATGACCTCCTCGCTCCCCGGCACCGGCCGGGGTCTGCGTCGACCGCGCTCGTCGGGCTCCCCGAGTCGGGTGTGGACGAACTCCACCGCCTCGACCTGCCGTTCCCCCAGGATGCCCACCGGCTGGCGATTCCAGAGAAAGCGCACGCCCTCCTCCTCGGCATTGTTCACCTCGCGGCGGGAGCCGGGCATGCTCTCCCGGTCGCGCCGGTAGAGACAGGTGACGCTCGCAGCGCCCTGGCGGATGGCGGTGCGGTTGCAGTCCATCGCCGTGTCACCACCGCCGAGCACCACGACGCGCTTGCCCGCGAGATCGACGTGGGCCTCGCCGCGGAGCCCGAGCATGGGCGCGACGTTGCCGACCAGGTAATCGAGCGCCCGGTGCACACCGGGCAGCGACTCTCCGGGAAGCTCACCGCGAACCGCACCGTACGCACCCATCCCCAGCAGCACCGCGTCATGGTCCTTGAGCAGGTCGTGGAGGGCGACGTCCCGGCCTATCTCCAGACCCAGGTGGAAGCGCACACCCATGTCCGCCAGGGCACGGCGGCGTCGCCGGACGATCTCCTTGTCCAGCTTGAAGGGGGGGATACCGAAGGTGAGCAGCCCGCCGATCTCCGGATATCGGTCGAACACGTGAGCCCCGACCCCGTGCCGAACGAGCGTATCCGCGCACCCCAGGCCCGCGGGACCGGCGCCGACGATGGCCACCCGCTTGCCGGACGGGCGCACCCGGCTCAGGTCCGGCCGCCAGCCGCTCTCCAGCGCGTAATCGGCGAGGTCGCGCTCCACGGCACCGATGGTGACGGCGCCGAAGCCGTCCTCCAGGGTGCATGACCCTTCGCACAGCCGGTCCTGCGGACAGACGCGTCCGCAAATCTCGGGCAGCGGATTGGTGCGATGGGCGAGGTCCGCCGCCTCCATTAGGCGTCCGTCGCGCACCAGGGCCAGCCAGCCGGGGATCAGGTTGTGCAGTGGACACTTCCACTCGCAATAGGGATTACCGCAGTCGATGCAGCGGCCGGCCTGGGCGGCGGACTGCCCCGCCGGGAACTGCGAGTAGATCTCGCGATAGTCCCGCGTGCGTTGGTGCACCGGCCGCTTGGGCGGGTCCTGCCGGGGGAGATCGATGAAGCGGAAGGGGTCGTACGCTGTCATGGGCGGCGAGGGGTCTCAGGCGGCCTGCTCGAGCTCGACGAGCAGGGTGTCCAGCTCCGCGGACTTGGGCTTGACCAGCCAGAAATGCCCCAGGTAATCCTCGAAGTCCGCCAGGAGGTCTCTTGCCCAGGGACTGTCCGTACATCCCAGATGTTCCTCGATCAGCCCGCGCAGGTACCCCGCGTGGTCGAGCATGGGCTCTGGGTCCAGGCGGTGGAGGTCGACCAGTTCGTGGTTGACCCGGTCGACGAAGTCCTTGCCGAGGTCCAGCACGAAGGCGAAGCCGCCGGTCATGCCGGCCCCGAAATTGAGGCCGGTGCTGCCGAGCACCGCCACCACACCGCCGGTCATGTACTCGCAGCCGTGGTCCCCCACGCCCTCCACCACGGCCACGGCGCCGGAGTTGCGCACGGCGAACCGCTCCCCCGCCTGGCCGGCGGCAAAGAGCCGGCCGCCCGTGGCGCCGTAGAGGCAGGTGTTGCCCATGATCACCGACTCCCTGCCCCGGAAGCCCGCCCCGGACGGCGGACGCAGCACGATGCGCCCGCCTGCCATGCCCTTGCCGACGTAGTCGTTGGCATCGCCCTCGAGCGCCAGATGCAGACCCGCGAGGTTCCAGGCACCGAAGCTCTGGCCGGCAGTGCCACTGAAGCGCACCTCGATGGGCGCATCCCGCATGCCGTGGTTGCCGTGGCGGCGGGCGATCTCCCCCGCCAGCCGGGCGCCGATCGATCGGTTGTCGTTGCGGATCCGGTAGCGCAGCGTCCCCCCCAGCTTGCCGTCGATCAGCGGGCGGGCGTCCGCCAGCATGCGCTCGGCGAGCATCGCCTTGTCCTGCGGCTCGTTCCTTGGGGACAGGCAGTAGCGCGGACGACCGCGCGCCGCCAGGCCCTCGGCCACCAGCTGGCTCAGGTCCAGCCGGGTGTGACGGTCGCGCTCCCCCGAAAGGGGACGCAACAGCTCCGTGTGACCGATGATCTCCTCCAGGGAGCGGAAGCCCAGGCTCGCGAGATGCTCCCGCACGTCCCGGGCCAGGAACAGAAAATAGTTCATCACCTTCTGCACCGCGCCCGGCTTGAAGTGGCGCTCGCGCAGGACTGGATGCTGGGTGGCCACCCCCGTGGCGCAGTTGTTGAGATGGCAGACGCGCAGGTACTTGCATCCCATGGCGATCATGGGCGCGGTGCCGAAGCCGAAGCTCTCGGCCCCCAGTATGGCCGCCTTGACCACGTCCAGCCCCGTCTTGAGGCCCCCGTCCGTCTGCAGCCGCACCTTGCCGCGCAGGTTGTGCATACGCAGCGTCTGATGCGTCTCAGCGAGGCCCAGCTCCCAGGGGCTGCCGGCGTACTTGACCGAGGTCAGCGGGCTTGCCCCGGTGCCGCCGTCGTGTCCGGCGACGGTGATCAGGTCGGCATGAGCCTTGGCCACCCCCGCGGCGATGGTGCCCACACCGGGAGAGGAGACCAGCTTCACGGAGACCAGGGCATCGGGGTTGATCTGCTTGAGATCGAAGATCAGCTGGGCCAGGTCCTCGATGGAATAGATGTCGTGATGCGGCGGCGGCGAGATCAGGGTGGTTCCGGGCTTGCAGTAGCGAAGCCGGGCGATCATCTCCGAGCACTTGTGTCCGGGCAGCTGGCCCCCCTCGCCGGGCTTGGCGCCCTGCGCGATCTTGATCTGCAGCACCTCGGCATCCACCAGATACTCGGGGGTCACGCCGAAGCGGCCGGAGGCCACCTGCTTGATCTTGGAGCGGCGCTGGGTCCCGAGGCGCGCCGGGTCCTCGCCTCCCTCACCCGAGTTCGACCGCCCGCCGAGCCGGTTCATGGCCTCCGCCAGCGCCATGTGCGCCTCCGGCGACAGGGCACCCAGCGACATGGCCGCGGTATCGAAGCGTCTGACCAGGGACTCGACGGGCTCAACCTCATCAAGGGGCACGGGTTCCACTGCCCTGCGCAGGTCGAGAAGATCCCGCAGGGCGGCCGGGCGGCGGTTGTCCACCAGGTCGGCGAACGCCCGGTACGCCTCCCAGTTCCCGCTCTCCACCGCCCGATGCAGGGCCTGAACCACATCCGGGTTATAGGCGTGGTACTCGCCACCATGGACGTACTTCAGCAGGCCTCCCGCGCACGCCGGGCGGTGGGGGCTCCACGCGCCCCGCGCCAGCTCCCGCTGCCGGCGCTCAAGGGCCGCGAAGTCGAGACCCTGCACCCGGCTGGGGGTGCCGGTGAAGCACAGGTCCACCACCTCCCGATGCAGGCCGACGATCTCGAACAGCTGGGCGCCGCGATAGCTCGCAACGGTCGAGATGCCCATCTTGGAGAGGATCTTGTACAGACCCTTGTTGATGCCCCGTCGGTAGGCCTTGCCCAGCTCCTCGCCGCTGCGCACGTCCACCTCGTCCGCGCGCACCATGTCGGCGAGCACCTGATAGGCGAGCCAAGGATGCACCGCCGTGGCGCCGTAGCCGAGCAGGACGGCGAACTGGTGGGCATCCCGCGCGAGCGCGGTGTCCACCAGGATGTTCGCCCGGCAACGCAGCCCCTCGGCGATCAGCCGGTGGTGCACGGCACCGGTGGCGAGCAAGGCATCGACCGGCAGGCGGCCGGGTCGCGGGTCCTTGTCCGACAGCACCAGGATAACGGCCCCGGCGCGCACGGCGGCGACCGCCGTGTCGCAGATGGCCACCAGGGCACCGGCCAGCGACAACCCCTCGGCCTGCACCAGGTTAATCACCTGATGCGGGTAGCCGTCTCGTTCGGCGTTGAGCAGGCTCCGGTGCTTGCGCTCCGAAATCACCGGCGAATCCACCACCAGGCGCCGGGCATGGTCGGGACCGGGCTCGAACAGGTTGCGCTCGGGGCCGAAGCAGGTCTCCAGCGACATCACCACCTGCTCGCGGATGGGGTCGATGGGCGGATTGGTGACCTGGGCGAAGCGCTGGCGGAAACAGTCGGCCAGGTGCCGTTGCACGGAGGAGAGCGCCGGCAGCGGTGTGTCATCCCCCATGGACCCCACCGCCTCCTGGCTCCCCTCCGCGAGCGGCAGGACTACCTGGGTGCGTTCCTCGCGGCTGACCAGGAAGAGCTTCTCGCACAGCGTCAGGCATTCGACCGGCAGGGGTTCCAGGCACAGCGGATCGTCGTCCAGCGAGGACCCCAGGCGCAGCGCATTGGACCTGAGCCAGAGCTTGTAGGGGTGGCCCCGCTTCAGACGCTCGTCAATCTGCGGCGGCAGCAGGAGCTCCCCGGTCCGGGTGTCGGCGGCCAGCATCTCGCCTGGGCGCAGCCTGGCCTTCGCCACCACTTCCTCCGGCGCGTGATCCCACACCCCCACCTCGGAGGCCAGGGTGATGTGGCGGTCGCGGGTGACCACATAGCGGGCGGGACGCAGGCCGTTGCGATCCATGATGCAGGCCGCGTGGCGACCATCGGTGAACACGATGCCCGCGGGCCCGTCCCAGGGTTCCATGTGCATGGAGTTGAACTCGTAGAAGGCGCGCAGGTCGGCATCCATGGACTCCAGGTTCTGCCAGGCGGGAGGAATGAGCAGGCGCATGGCGTGGAACAGCTCCAGGCCGCCCATGACCAGGGCCTCCAGCATGTTGTCCAGGGCCAGCGAGTCCGACCCCGTCCCGGTCACGCAGCCCTCGAACGGCCGGGCGTCTCCCAGCAGGGGGCTGCGCAGCAGATGGCAGCGGGCGGCCGCCCAGTTGCGGTTGCCCGAGAGGGTGTTGATCTCACCGTTGTGGGCGAGCAGGCGGAACGGCTGCGCCAGCCGCCACTCCGGCCAGGTATTGGTGGAGAAGCGCTGGTGAAAGACGCACAGAGAGGTCTCCAGATCCTTCTCCTGCAGGTCGGGGTAGAGCAACGGCAGGTTCTCGGGCAGCACGAGGCCCTTGTAGGCCAACACCCGGCCAGAAAGGGCAGTGACGAAGAAGGCCGGGTCGTCACCGGCCAGGTCCGTCTCGCTCGACCGCCGAGCCAGGTACAGCCGCCGCTCGAAGTCCTCGCCGGACAGGCCGCCGGGCGCATTGACGAAGACCTGCTCGATCCGTGGCAGGGTTTGCAGCGCCTCGTCACCGCAAACGGACGTCTCCAACGGAACCTCCCGCCAGCCGGCTGTTTGCAGCCCTTGCTCCGCGATGTGCCGCGCGAGCGTGCGACGGGCCGTGTCGGCCATGACGCGGTCCCGGCACAGGAACACGGTTCCCACCGCAAAACGGGAGCCAACTCGCAATCCGGCGTCGTCTGCGAGCCGGCGGAGGAAGGGCCGCGGCAGCTTGAGCAGCAGACCGCAGCCGTCTCCTGTCTTGCCGTCCGCGGCGATCGCACCCCGGTGGGTCAAGCGCTGCAGGGAAGAGACCGCCGTCTCGACCAGCCAGTGGCTCTCGAGCCCGTCGAGTTGGGCGATGAGACCAAACCCGCAACCGTCCCGCTCGAAGTCGGCGCGGTAGAGGCCTTGGGACTGGCGTCGGGGGGCGTACAAGATCTCCTTCCTCGTGAGTCCGAATGGAGATGACGTTATGGCGACTGGAAGCTGAGCACGCCGGGAACCAGGCGCGTTTCGCCAACACAGCTATGCTGGCGTCCACCGCTGCCGTCGTCGCAGCGAACCATAGAAATACCCGTCCCGGACCATCGCCAACAGCGGCTCCGTAACGGCGAAGCTCGTCACTTAAGCAAAGGGTAGGTCAGGTCGCGGAGCCTGGCCATGCGGACTACCGCGCGTTTTCTGGGGAGTACCCCCAACTCTCGGAAGGTCGCACCCGATGTACTCCGGAGACGCAAGTCGTTGGCGATCCTCGCCTAAATCAGCACGCCACCCAGGAAGTACGGTTCCTGGCACCTCGACGGCAAAC
Source organism: uncultured Chromatiaceae bacterium (assembly GCA_964395315.1). GTDB lineage: Bacteria > Pseudomonadota > Gammaproteobacteria > Chromatiales > Chromatiaceae > CAVORB01. Next base: position 50,249 of record CAYNBI010000004.1, read on the forward strand.
TGCTGCGCCGTCCGTGCGCGATCATCAACTCGAACAGCCAACTGATGCTGGGCCGCGAGTTTGCGCTGCGCGCCCGCGCGATGGTACGAGAGGTGATCCGCGATCAGCTCGACGTTGGTCTGAGCGACGTCTCGGTCGGGCTCCCGCCGCGCAAGCCTGGGCAGTCCCCGCAACGCCCCCTGCGCTGGGCCTAGCAGCGCGACGAGGCGGAGGTCGAGGCGGGGCGCACGCAGGCCTATCCACAGATCCGAGAACTGTCCAAGCAGGAACGGGCGAGGATCTGCTCCGGTGACGAGGCCAGCATCCGATCGGACACCCACGGCGGGACGACCTGGGCGCCTGCGGGCGAGTCGCCTGTTGCCGAGACCACCGGCACGAGTTTCAGCATCAACCTGGCGTCCGTGGTGAGCGGCCGGGGCCTGATGGCCGTTTACTCCCCCCCATCGCCCAATAGCTCCATGACTTTCGCCTGCAGGTGTTCCGCCGACAGTCCGAAGGGGACGATGGCAGCCACCCGACCCACCCTGTCCAGCAAAAAGAGGTGGGCCGTATGATCCAGGGTGTAGTGTTCGCCACCCGTATCGCCGTGCAGCGCATGGCGGACGCGGTACTGTTCCGCGACCTTCTTCAACTTCCCGGGGTCGCCGGTCAAGCCCACGATGCGAGGATGAAAATGCACCACATAGGGCGAAAGCACATCCAGCGTATCGCGCATCGGATCCAGGGACACGAAAAGGGGGACGACCTGCTCTGAGCGCTGACCAAGTGAGTCGAGGACCTGGCCGGCCATCGTCATCGTCAGGGGGCATACGTCCGGGCAATAGGTGTACCCGAAGAAAAGCATGACGACCCTGCCCCGCAGGCTACTGAGCGAAAAAGGGTTGCCGTGATGGTCGGTGAGCGTGAAATCGCCGCCGAGCGCATCTTGCCCCGGATTTGCCGCGAAAGCCGGGCCGGTACTCCCGAGGATGGCCAGCATCAGGACAGCCGACAGCCGCTTCATCTGTCTGACATCCCTGCCGACGCCGGGTCACCGATCGGAGCGGCGAACGCATCCGACACGAGCAGGTCGACGTTGCTCCCGGTGAGCGACGCGAGAAAGGAAACGAGGTCTTGCTCCTCGTTCTCGGACAGGCCTAGGGGGCGAACCCGGGGATCCAGCCCCTCGTTGGGTACGCCGCCACGATTGTAAAACGCCACCACCTCGCGCAGCGTTCCCAAGGAGCCGTCGTGCATGTAGGGCGCGGTCTGGGTGAGATTGCGCAGCGTGGGCGTGCGGTACTTCCAGCGGTCGGCGGGGTTCTGGGTGACCTCGTAGAGCCCGAGGTCGTTGTGCGGGCGCTCTGACACCGAGTCGATCACGGAGCGCGGGACTTCCAGCACGACCCCGGGGGCCACGGTCACCGCACGGCTTTCCGGCTCGCGCTGCATGGACGCGCGATAGCCGATGCCCGTGTTGTGCATGCCGTTGTCGGTAAAGAGCGAGTACTCGTCACCGACACTGTGGCAGGAGACGCAGCCCGCCTTGCCGGTGAAAAGCGCGAAGCCGCGCTTTTCGGATGCGCTGAGCGCCGTCTCCTCGCCGGCGTAGTACCAGCGATCGAAAGCGGAATCGCCAGCGAGCAGGGTTCGCTGGTAGCTCGCGAGTGCCATGCCCAGGGTCTCCATGCCGGGCCCGCGCCCGTCGAACGCCGTTTCGAACAGACCCTGGTAGTCAGGCAACTGCCGCAGCTTGTTGATAACGGACCCCACCGAGGGGTTGGCCATCTCATTCGCCGCGAGCAAGGGCCCCCAGATCTGACTCTCCAGGCTGTATTCGCGCCCGTCGTGAAAGAGGCGGGTTAAGTAGCCAGAGTTGTAGATCGTTGGCGCGTTTCGCCTTACGGTCCGGCCCTCGAACCCAACGGCGGTTGCCATCTCGTTGCTGGTGAATCCCTGCTCGGGGATGTGGCACATGGCACAGGAGAAGGTGTTGTTCAGTGATAGCCGCCGGTCGAAGAACAGCTTACGGCCCAGCTCGACCTTGGCCCTGGTGATGGGGTTCCCGGCGGGCACCGGTACCGGCGGTAGGCCTAAGGGCGGCGCCTCGACCAGGCGGACCAAATCGGCTGGCTCTCCCTTCCGGGCCTCGAGGCTGCGCGAGCGCGTCACGTACTCCTCGTCGCCGTAGCCAGCCTTGAAATCGCCGGGTCCGGACAAGGCGGAGGCGGATCCTTGGGCGTGGTCCCGGCCCGCGGGCGCCTCGGCGCCCTGCCGCTTTTCCTGCTCCAGCAGCACGGTCTTGACGTCGCTGACAAGCAGATCCGGGTGCAGAAACGAGACGCTGTAGATGTTGCGGATGCGCTTTTCCCGGTCGATGAGGTAGACGCGCAGGACATGGGCAAAGCCGCCCGTCGGATCGCCCTGCTCGTCGTACTCTTTCATCACCGATTGATTGTAGGCGGCTAAGATCGGCGCGAGTTGATCCGCTGACGCCGTGGTCAGAAACCGCCAGTCGACGCCAGGGCCTTTGAGTCCCTCGCCGTAGAGGCGCATGACTTCGGGAGTGTCGTGGGCCGGGTCGAAGCTCAGGGTCACCAGGCGCAGCCGACCGGCAATCTCGGGAGCCTGCTGCAGACGTTGCTTGATGCGGTGGAAAACCGCTGTGGCAAGGGGGCAGCCCGCGGTGTCCCTGCAGGTGCTGTAGACGAAGCTGAGCAGTACATTTGCGCCACCGAAAACCTCGTGCAGCCGCGTCTCCATGCCGTCACTACTCAGCACAACACCATCTGCCGCGTCGTCCAGGACGGGCAGCTCATAGGTACCGGGTGCCGGCGCAGTGTAGCCGAGCTCGCCATACCCCGGGGGGAGGATCTGCTCACCCGAGGCGGTGATCGACGCGGCAAGCAGCAGGACAGGGATCGCAACTCGCCCGGCCACGGCGCCGCCCCGCAGCGACGGAACAATCACACCGGCGCCGTGCCCTGGAGATCCGGTCAGCCGGGAGGCCGCGCGACTCACGCGGCCCCCCGCCCGAAGTGGGGGCCGGTCACTGGAGCCGCGCTACCTTCGGGTCCTCGGGCCGGCCCGGCTTCTTCGCGTAGAGGGCATAGGCCCCGAACCGCATCTGATGCGGTCGACCAAGCTTCTCGGCGGTGAAGTCGATGGCAAATTTCTCCACCAGTTCATCGCCGTTCCAGTCGTAGGCCTTGAAGTATTGGTCGTTGTCCTCGCCCTTCTTGTCCCAGTTCGCCAGCAGCGACGAGGTGTAGTAGACGCGCTTGCCGTCCCAACTCTGCGAGGCCATGTTGATCTGGCGCCCGATGTCCTTCTCGTAGATCTGTTTCGGATTGAAGGGATCCGAGACGTCGAACAGCCTGGACTTGCCGTCCATGAAGGTGTCGACCCACAGACGGTTGTCATCGGCGCTGATGGAGATATCGACGGGCAGAGGTATCTGGGACGGATCGCCGATATCCGCGACGGCGGTTGCCTGCCACTCGCCCGCGTCGTCCCGATGGATCAACCAGATCTTCGAGGTGAGTGCCGTCGTCGTGAAGCAGTAGTCGTGGTGCGGCTGCCAGGCACAGCGGATTTCCAGCGGCGCACCGGGAACGTCGAGGACCTTCTTCGGCTCGCGGGCGTGGAGGTCCCAGACCACCACCGTGTTGCCGAACCGTTTCATGGCTTCCTCGTCCTTCAGCATCTTGCCGAAGTCCATCATGTAATTGGACCAGCCGGTGAAGGAAGACGTGAACATCGCATTGAGGCGCGGCTGGACGCGGACGTCATAGCCATAGCCGTCGGCGTACTTGCCGCTCTTGACCGCACCCTGGAGGTTATCGTCGGTCGGCATCCAGTGCGTGGCGATGTACTTGCCGTCGTTGGTGTACTCCACCAGGGCCGTGCGCCCGCCGTGGTCCCTGTTGTTGGAGAGACCCGTGATCATCATGCGGCCCGGGAGCGCATAGGTGGTGTGAGGACCGACGACGCCTCCGCTGGCGGCGACGAAGTCATCGATGGTCTTGTGCAGCCTCGGTTTCCCGGGATCGGTGTGGACGTCGAAGAGGAAGATGTTGTTGGTGTCCAGGCCCGCCGCCCAGAGGTAGCGCCGGTCATCCGTGAAGCCGGAATGATGTGCCTCGTTGCGGCCGCCAACCGAGAGGCTATGCACCACCTTGCCGTAGCTGTCGGACTTGGGGTTGACATCAACGGTGACAAGCTTGTCCTGCCCGTCGCCGAGGCCTTCAACGCCCAGGGTCCAGACGTACACGTAGTCTTCTTGGCCGACGATCTTCGCCATGTAGGGCGACATGCAGGTCTCGTCGGCACGCGGTTCCTGCGAAGGCAGCGTCGCGGCCAAGAGCAACGCGAGAGAGGTGGCGCCGGCCAGAGCGACCTTGCGCACTGTGTTAGAGTCGATCATCGCTGTTCTCCATCCGTTAAGGTGCAGTGGTCGTGTGTTCTTCTGTGTTGTTGGTGAAATCTGCTCGCGGAACGGTTTCGGTACAGACGGCACCGCGGAGGCACCGTTCTCAGGCATGCCATCCCGCATGTTGTTTTTTCTAGACTAGAATGAATGTTCATTCAAGGGTGGATTCGTATGCTCGATGCCATCGCCAAACGCCCACGCTCCCCGGGCATGCGTCAGCAGATCCTGGACTCGGCCCTTCGTTTGTTCACCCGAGACGGATACTTCAACACCTCAATCCACGACGTTCAGCGCGAGGCAGGGGTCAGCATCGGCTCGATCTACAACCACTTTGGCGGCAAGGAGGGTATCGCCAAGGCTCTCTACCACTCGCTGCTCGAGAAGATGGAGGCCTTGGTCGACGAGGTGGTGAGCGCCCGCGCCGGCGCCTACGATCGGGGCTTGGCGGTGGTCGAGCGATTGTTTCTTGTCACAGAGCAGGAACCGGAAGCGATGCGCTTTATCTTCGGGGCGAAGCACCGCGAGTTCTTGCCCGACGAGCCGCCGATCTGTTCGGCTAAGCCCTTCGTCAAGCTGCGGGACATCATCGCCGTCGGCGTTCAGAACGGCGAAATTCGCCAGATGGACCACTGGGTGGCTGCATCGTGCGCCTTTGGGCCTGCCCTGCGCATGATCGCATTGCGCCTGGACGGAACGATGCCCAGTTCACTGACGGGTTACGGCGAAACTGTCTGGAATGCGGCCTGGTTGTCCGTGAAGGAGCCGGACGCCTCTGCTCGTACAGGTGTCTGAGGCAGTCACCATTCCCCCCCCGGGCGAGGCTGTGGCGTGATTGGCAACCGCGAAGCGGATCAGTAGGGATTGCAGTCCGTCGCCCGGAATCTCAGTCAGCTCTTGACCTCCACCCTGCCCTCCCCTTGGGACGCGGGAGAAAATGCGAGATCGGAAACGTTGGCGGAACGGTGGGCTCAGTGCATCGCCCGATCGCCGATGTCGAATGCCAGCCCGCCGTTCTTGACGAACACGCGCACCGAGCCACCGTTGGCGAGCACGCCGAACAGGAGCTCGTTGGCCAGCGGCTTCTTGATGTGGTTCTGGATGACGCGGGTCATGGGCCGCGCGCCCATCTGCGGATCGTAGCCCTTCTCCGCCAGCCAGACGCGGGCGTCCTCGTCCACCGTAAGGGCCACCTTCTTGTCGGCAAGCTGTTGCTCGAGCTCGAAAACGAACTTGTTGACGACGCTGGCGATGGTCTCCGGCGACAGGGACCCGAACTGAACCACCGCGTCCAGCCGGTTGCGGAACTCGGGCGAGAAGTAGCGCTTCAGCGCCTCCAGCCCGTCGGTGGAATGGTCCTGCTCGGCGAAGCCGATGGAACGGCGGCTGGTCTCCGAGGCGCCGGCGTTGGTGGTCATGACCAGCACCACGTTGCGGAAATCCGCCTTGCGCCCGTTGTTGTCGGTTAGGGTGCCGTGGTCCATGACCTGCAGCAACAGATTGAAGACGTCCGGGTGGGCCTTCTCGACCTCGTCGAGCAACAGCACCGCGTGGGGGTGCTTGTTGATCTCCTCGGTGAGCAGGCCGCCCTGGTCGAAGCCGACATAGCCGGGCGGCGCGCCGATCAGGCGCGAGACCGTGTGCCGCTCCATGTATTCGGACATGTCGAAGCGGATCAGTTCCATGCCGAGGATGCGGGCGAGCTGGCGCGTGACCTCCGTCTTTCCGACGCCAGTCGGTCCGGTGAACAGGAAGGAGCCGATCGGTTTCTCCTCGTGCCCGAGCCCGGAGCGGTTCATGCGGATGGCCGAGGTGAGTACGTCGATGGCGTCGTCCTGGCCGTACACCACCATCTTCAGGTCCCGGTCCAGATTGCGCAGGGACTCGGTGTCGGAGGTGGAGACCTTTTTCGGCGGGATGCGGGCGATCTTGGCGACGATGTTCTCCACGTCCCCGACATCGATACGCTTCTTGCGCTTGCTCGCGGGCTTGAGCTGGACGTTGGCGCCGGCCTCGTCGATCACGTCGATGGCCTTGTCCGGCAGGTGGCGGTCGTTGATGTACTTGTCCGAAAGCTCCGCCGCGGCGCGCAGGGCAGGCATGGTGTAGGTCACCTGGTGGTGCTCCTCGAAGCGCGACTTGAGGCCCTTGAGGATCTCCACCGTCTCCTCCACGCTCGGCTCGTTGATGTCGATTTTCTGGAAGCGCCGCGCCAGGGCCCGGTCCTTCTCGAAAACGCCGCGGAACTCCTGGTATGTGGTCGACCCGATGCAGCGCAGCTCCCCCGAGGCGAGCACGGGCTTGATCAGGTTCGACGCGTCCATGACGCCCCCTGAGGCCGAGCCAGCGCCGATTATTGTGTGGATCTCGTCGATGAAGAGCACGGCGTGCGGCTGGCGCTTGAGCTGGGCAAGCACGGACTTCAGGCGCTTCTCGAAGTCGCCGCGATACTTGGTACCTGCGACCAGCCCACCCAGGTCCAGGGCGTAGATGACCGCATCCGCGAGCACGTCGGGCACCTCGCCATCCACGATCTTCTTCGCCAGGCCCTCGGCGATGGCGGTCTTGCCGACCCCGGCCTCGCCGACCAGGAGCGGATTGTTCTTGCGCCGCCGGCACAGGATCTGGATGGTGCGCTCGACCTCGTCCTGGCGCCCGATCAGGGGATCGATGCGCCCCTGTCGCGCGAGCTCGTTGAGATTAGAGGCGAAGCTCTCGAGCGAGCTCGGACTCTCCTTCTCCTCGCCGCGGGCCTCGTCAGGTTCCTGCTGGCCCTCCTCGTCGTGGCTCTCCCCTGGGACCTTGGAGATGCCGTGGGAGATGTAGTTGACGACGTCGAGCCGGGTGATGTCCTGCTCGCCCAGCAGGTAGACGGCCTGGGAATCCTGCTCGCTGAACAGGGCGACCAGCACATTGGCGCCGGTGACCTCCTTCTTGCCCGCCGACTGTACGTGGAACACCGCCCGCTGCAGCACACGCTGGAAACCGAGCGTCGGCTGGGTCTCGCGTCCTTCCTCGTGCGGGATGACCGGGGTCGTCTCCTCGATGAAGGTCGAGACCTCGCTGCGCAGCCGGTCCGTGTTGGCGCCGCAGGCCCGCAGCACCTTGGCCGCCGTCGGGTTGTCGAGCAGCGACAACAGCAGATGCTCCACGGTCATGTACTCGTGGTGCTTCTCACGGGCTTGCTTGAAAGCCTGGTTCAGCGTGAATTCAAGCTCTTTGCTTAGCATGGCCTCTTCGATCCCGGGACAGGAACCCCGTTAATTGCCAACCGATGCCTCTAGTCTGCGACCCTTCTGTAGACGCCGAATACTGGCCATCCCGGCCGAAATCAGCGCGCCATCCATGTACCCAGGGAAGCGCCGAATTCCATCCTGTCGCCCTAGGCCTCCTCCATGGTGCACATCAGCGGGTGCTGATGGTTGCGGGAGAAATCGTTCACCTGTGACACCTTGGTCTCGGCGATGTCCCGGGTAAATACGCCGCAAACGCCAACGCCGCGCGTGTGCACGTGAAGCATGACCTGCGTCGCCTTCTCCCTGCTCATGCGGAAGAAGGTCTCCAACACCTGCACCACGAACTCCATCGGCGTGTAGTCGTCGTTCAGGAGCAGAACCTTGAACAACGGCGGCTTCTTCAGCTTGGGTCTGGCTTCCTGGACCGAGAGCCCGGATTCGCGCTCCTCGTTTGGGTTCTGGCCGCTCATTCTGCTTCCGAGTCTAGTCGAGATTCGACGCCGTTTCGGGTTAATAGAGTAGGGACTTTCGCGCGCTTCTAAAAGGGTTGCGGCCGTTGCGGAAGTCCCATTCCCCGCCTTCGGGGGCCGCGCGCGAAGCTTGCCAGCGCGCGCATCAAGGCAACCTCCGTCGCCGCTCTTCGCAGTGCCGGCAAGCCTGCAAATCCAGCAAATTTGACCAGTGAAATCAGCTCACTATACTTCGCAGGTAAGGCGCGGCATCGATGACCAAAGCAAACGCGCTGGATAACAACCGAAAGACTGCCAGAGATAGGCCTCGGATAACCCCCGGAGGAGTGATGTGATGATGACGGGTATTGTGAAGTGGTTTAACAATGCCAAGGGGTACGGGTTCGTGAAGCCCGATGGACGAGACGAAGACGTCTTCGTCCACTTCTCGGCGATCGACATGGACGGATACAAGACCCTGAAGGAAGGACAGAAGGTCGAATTCGAGATCAGCCAGGGCCCGAAGGGCTTGCACGCGGCCAAGGTGCACCGCATGACCTGACTGGAGGCAGCGGCCCCATCCCACGGGGCCGTCGCCCGTCGAAGCTCAGCCAGGGGCTTGCGGCCCCTGACATCTGCTGCGGTCCAGGCGCTCTCCGCGTCACATATTCGCGACCACGGCCTCGCCGAAGCCCGAGCAGCTGACCTTGGTCGCGCCCTCCATCAGGCGCTCCAGGTCGTAGGTCACGGTCTTGGCCATGATCGCCCCTTCCACGCCCTTGATGATGAGATCGGCCGCCTCGGTCCAGCCGAGATGTCGCAGCATCATTTCCGCGGACAGGATGAGCGAGCTGGGGTTGACCTGATCCTTGCCGGCGTACTTGGGTGCGGTACCGTGCGTGGCCTCGAACATGGCTACCGAGTCGGACAGATTGGCGCCCGGGGCGAGACCGATCCCCCCCACTTGGGCGGCCAGCGCGTCGGAGATATAGTCGCCGTTCAGGTTGAGGGTGGCGATTACGTCGTACTCCTTCGGCCGCAACAGGATCTGCTGCAGGAAGGCGTCGGCGATGACGTCCTTGATCACGATCTCGCCGCCGGTCCTGGGATTGGTCATGCTGCACCAGGGGCCGCCACCGATTTCCTCGGCGCCGAACTCCTCCCGGGCCAGCTCATAGCCCCAGCTCTTGAAGGCACCCTCGGTGAACTTCATGATGTTGCCCTTGTGCACCAGGGTCACCGACGGGCGGCCGTTGTCGATCGCGTACTGAATCGCCTTGCGCACCAGGCGCCTGGTGCCCTCTGACGAGACGGGCTTTACGCCGATGCCAGAGGTCTCCGGGAAGCGGATCTTGGTCACCCCCATCTCGTTCTGCAGGAAATCGATGACCTTGCGCACCTCCGGCGTACCGGCCTGCCACTCGACGCCGGCGTAGATGTCCTCCGAGTTCTCCCGGAAGATCACCATGTCCGTGTGCTCGGGCTCCTTGAGCGGACTCGGCGTGCCGCGGAAGTAACGCACCGGGCGCAGGCAGACGTAGAGATCCAGTTCCTGGCGCAGAGTCACGTTCAGGGAACGGATACCGCCGCCGACCGGCGTGGTCAGGGGACCCTTGATGGAGACGACAAAGTCTCGTACCGCCTCCAGCGTCTCCTCCGGCAGCCAGACATCCTCGCCGTAGATCCGGGTCGACTTCTCCCCGGCGTAGATCTCCATCCACTGGATCTGCCGCGAGCCCCCGAACGCCTTCTCCACGGCAGCGTCGACCACCCGTTTCATGACCGGGGTGATGTCTATGCCGATACCGTCGCCCTCGATGTACGGGATGATGGGCCGATCGGGTACCTGCAGGGCGTAGTCATCACTGACTGCGATCTTCTCTCCGGTGACGGGAACCTTGATCTTTTCGTAAGCCATGTCGTCTCTTCGCGTTTGCATCAAAGCTTGGAGTCTAGCATCCGGATCGAGTCTTGCGTACCGCCCGGTCCGGGTGATGCGCACCGAGGCATCAGGCCGTATGATGCCCGGTCTGCGCACCGCCGCCAGGACCAATCGAGACCCAAAACTAGACGCCGTTCTTCATGCCCGATCCGCATCCCGGAACCGAACCCCGCGGACCCGTCATCGTCGGCCTCTCAGGCGGTGTGGACTCCTCCGTCGCCGCCCTGCTGCTGCTCGAGCAGGGCTACCAGGTGCAGGCTCTGTTCATGAAGAACTGGGAGGAGGACGACGACCCCGGGTACTGCGCGGCCGCGGCGGACCTGGCGGACGCCCGGTCGGTCGCGGAGCGCCTGGGCATCCCACTGCGCACGGTGAACTTTTCGGCCGAGTACTGGGACCGCGTCTTCCGCTATTTCCTCTCGGAGTATCGCGCCGGGCGCACGCCGAACCCCGACATCCTCTGCAACCGGGAGATCAAGTTCCGGGCCTTCCTGGATCACGCCCGGGCGCTGGGCGTCCCGCGCATCGCCACCGGACACTACGCCAGGATTGTGGCGGAGGGGAAAGGTTTCCGCTTGCGCCTTGCGGCCGACCCGGATAAAGATCAGACCTATTTTCTGCACCGGCTGGATCAGGGACAGCTCGCCCGCAGCCTGTTCCCGCTGGGCGGTTACCGCAAGCAGGCGGTGCGCAACCTCGCCCGGCGCGCGGGCCTGGGAGTCTCGGAAAAGAAGGACAGCACCGGGATCTGCTTCATCGGCGAGCGCCGGTTCCGCGACTTCCTCGCCCGTTGGCTGCCGCGAGAACCGGGGCCGATCGAAACGCCGCAGGGTGCGGTACTGGGCCGGCACCTGGGGTTGGCCTACTACACCATCGGACAGCGCCAGGGACTCGGCATCGGCGGTGTCGCGGGCAGCGCGGAGGAACCTTGGTTCGTGGCCGAAAAGGACCCGAAACGCAATGCCCTCGTCGTGGTGCAGGGACACGATCATCCCTTGCTGCTGAGCGACAGGCTGAACGGCGGTCAGCTGCACTGGATAGCGGGGCGTCCGCCTGCGGAACCGCCGTTCTTTTGTCAGGCCCGGCTGCGCCACCGCCAGCCGCTGCAGGCATGCAAGGTGGAACGAATCGACGCCGCACAGTGCGAGGTGAGCTTTCCCCGGCCGCAGCGGGCGATCGCACCCGGGCAGTCCGTGGTCTTCTACCTTGGCGACGAATGCCTGGGCGGCGCGGTCATCGACAGCGCGGCGAGAGACTGAGCGAGCAGGCAGCCGACAACCCGAACCCGACATACCGGACCTCCACCGCCATGGCCTACAGCGACCAAGACCGACTCATCGCCCTCGCCGGCATCTATCAGGCCGCGTTGTGCGTGCGCCACATCGCCCGCAAGGGGACGGTGGACACGGATACCATGGCGCCCTGCGTCCGCAGCCTGTTCCAGACCGACGCGGAGAGCACTGAGGCCATCTTCGGCGACCCGGGCGTCCTGTCGCCAGGAGTCCGCCAGCTGATCGCACAGCTCACCGGAAAGCAGCCCCGCGACCTGGAGCTGACGCGTTATGTCGTCACCCTGCTCAAGCTCGAACGGGTACTCGCCGGGCGCAAGGTCCTGGTGGCGAAGATCGCCGACGGGATCGAGGAGGCGCGCGCCAAGCTCGAGCACTTCTCGATGCTCCACCCCAACCTGTTGGCCCACCTCGCGGAGATCTACAGCGGCACCATCAGCAATCTGCAGCCGCGCATCATGGTCCGGGGCGAGCCCAGCTACCTGCAGAATCCCGACAACCAGAACCGGATCCGGACCATGCTGCTGGCGGGGATCCGCGCCGCCTGGCTGTGGCGGCAGGTAGGAGGCAGCCGCTGGACCATCCTGCTTGGACGCAGACGCCTGCTGAACAGCGCCGAGGCGTATCTGCGCGGATCGAGCCACTGAGGGCCGCACCGACCCACGCGCAAGTCCGACCATGCTCGGCGAAAATCCCGCGCATGGTCCAAACTTCCGTGCGTAAACGTCCCACTCGTCTATTTTTCGATAGAATCCTCGCTTCGTTTCCAGGGCACAGGCGGAATCCACACATGCAGAACAGCTTCAATTCCAGATCGAACCTCGAGGTCGGCGGCAAGACCTACGAGATCTTCCGGCTCGATGCGGTTCGCGGGAGCGAGCGTCTTCCCTACTCGCTCAAGATCCTGCTGGAGAACCTGCTGCGCAACGAGGACGGTGTGACCGTCACCGGCGACGACATCCAGGCCCTGGCGGACTGGGACCCGACGGCCGAGCCGTCACGCGAGATCCAGTACCGTCCCGCTCGGGTGCTGATGCAGGATTTCACCGGCGTTCCCGCCGTCGTCGACCTCGCGGCGATGCGCGACGCCATGCAGGCGCTGGGCGGAGACCCGCGCAAGATCAATCCCCTGCAGCCGGCGGAGCTGGTCATCGACCACTCGGTGCAGGTGGATTACTTCGGTTCGGACGATGCCTTCGCCAAGAACGCGGAGATCGAGTTCCAGCGCAACCAGGAGCGCTACGAGTTCCTCAGGTGGGGCCAGGGGGCGCTCGACGGCTTCAAGGTGGTGCCGCCGGATACCGGCATCGTTCACCAGGTCAACGTCGAGTACCTCTCCAGGGTCGTGTTCCCGAAGCCCGTGAACGGCAAGACCCAGGCCTACTTCGACACCTGTGTCGGCACCGACTCCCACACCACCATGGTCAACGGTATCGGCGTTCTGGGCTGGGGCGTGGGGGGCATCGAGGCGGAGGCGTCCATGCTCGGCCAGCCTGTCTCCATGCTGGTCCCGAAGGTGGTGGGTTTCAGGCTGACCGGGGAGCTGCGCGAGGGCGTGACCGCCACCGACCTGGTGCTCACAGTGGTCGACATGCTGCGCAAGCACGGCGTCGTCGGCAAGTTCGTCGAGTTTTACGGCCCCGCCATCGCTTCCCTGCCGATGGGTGACCGCGCGACCATCGCCAACATGGGGCCGGAATACGGCGCGACCTGCGGACTCTTTCCCATCGACCAGGAGACCCTGGACTACCTGCGCCTCACCGGACGCAGCGAGGAGCAGGTTGCGCTGGTGGAGGCCTACGCCAAGACCCAGGGTGTGTTCCACACGCCAGACGCCGCCGCGGCCGACTATTCCGAGACCCTGGAGCTCGACCTCGGCACCGTGGTGCCCTCACTCGCGGGCCCCAAGCGCCCGCAGGACCGGGTTCCCCTGACCGGCATGGCCGAGCACTTCCCCGCTGCCCTGGCCGCCCTCAAGCAGGAGCGGAACATCCCGGACAAGGGCCCCGCCCGGGTGGTGGTCGGCGGGCAGGAGGTCGAGATCGCGGACGGCTCCATCGTGGTCGCCGCCATCACCTCCTGCACCAATACTTCCAATCCCTCGGTGATGCTCGCCGCCGGTCTGGTCGCCAAGAAGGCCGCGGCGCGGGGACTGAAGGCCGCCCCATGGGTCAAGACCTCCCTGGGCCCGGGCTCGATGGCGGTGACTCGCTACCTCGAGCGCGCCGGTCTGATGGAGCCGCTCAAGGCATTGGGCTTCCACAATGTCGGGTACGGCTGCACCGTCTGCATCGGCAACACGGGCCCCCTGCCTCCGGCCGTCTCCAAGGCCATTGCCGAAAACGAGCTGTGCGCCGTGTCCATCCTGTCGGGCAACCGCAACTTCGAGGGCCGGGTTCACCCGGAGGTGCGCATGAACTACCTGGCGTCACCGCCCCTGGTGGTCGCCTACGCCATCGCCGGGCGCATCGACCTCGACCCGTACAAGGACCCGCTGGCGCGGGACGCCAACGGCAACGAGGTCTTGCTCAAGGATCTCTGGCCGACCCAGGACGAGATCAAACAGGCCGTAGCCGAGAACGTCACCTCCGAGGAGTTCCGGGCCGCCTACGCCGACGTGTTCGCCGGCGACGAACGCTGGCGCTCGCTCGGGTCCGCGGCCAGCCAGACCTACGACTGGCCGGAGTCCACCTACATCCGCAAGCCCCCCTACTTCGACGGCATGAGCCTCGAGGTCGGAGACGCCCCGGACATCACCGGCGCCCGCTGCCTCGCCCTGGTCGGGGACTCGATTACCACCGACCACATCTCCCCCGCCGGATCGATCAAGCCCGACAGCCCCGCGGGCAAGTACCTGATCGCCAAGGGCGTGGAGCCCAAGGACTTCAACAGCCTGGGATCACGCCGCGGCAACCACGAGGTCATGATGCGCGGCACCTTCGCCAACATCCGCCTGCGCAACCTCATGGCCCCCGGTACCGAGGGCGGCGTCACCGTGCACCTGCCCTCGGGCGAGGAGATGTCGATCTACGACGCGGCCATGCGCTACCAGGCCGAGGGCGTGCCAGCGATCGTCATCGCCGGCAAGGAGTACGGCTCCGGCTCATCGCGCGACTGGGCGGCCAAGGGCCCCAGTCTGCTCGGGGTGCGCGCTGTCATCGCCGAGAGCTACGAGCGCATTCACCGCTCGAACCTGGTCGGCATGGGCATTCTGCCCCTGCAGTTCGCAGCCGGCGACACCGCCGCCTCACTCGGGCTGACCGGGTATGAGACCTTTGACATCGAGGGCTTGGACGGCGGCAATGCCAAGTCGGTGACGGTCAGGGCCACCAACGCGGACGGCGAGACCAAGAGCTTCCAGGCCCAGGTGCGTATCGATACCCCGAACGAGGTCGACTACTACCGCAACGGCGGCATCCTGCACTATGTGCTGCGCAAGCTCGCAGCCTGAGGCTGGAACGAACCGCCACGAATCCTAACGGAGGGCAGTAACGACATGGATCTTTCGACCCTGACGGCCGTGTCGCCCGTTGACGGGCGCTACGGATCCAAGACCGAGGATCTGCGGCCGATCTTCAGCGAGTTCGGCCTGATTCGGCACCGCGTTCTGGTGGAGGTGCGCTGGCTGCAGGCACTGGCGGACGATCCCGGTATTCCGGAGGTGCCGCCCCTGTCGGGCCACGCCCGCCACATCCTCGACGGGATCGCGGAGAACTTCTCGGAGGAGGATGCGCACCGGGTCAAGAACATCGAGCGCACCACCAATCACGACGTCAAGGCGGTCGAGTACTTCATCAAGGAGCGCATCGCCGGCAACGCGGAGCTCGAAGGGGTCAGCGAGCTCATCCATTTTGCCTGCACCTCCGAGGACATCAATAATCTCTCCCACGCGCTGATGCTCCGCGAGGGCCGAGGCCAGGTGCTGATCCCGCAGATGGACGAGGTCATCGCCGCCGTGCGCGCGCTCGCCCACGAGCTCGCCGATCTGCCCATGCTCTCGCGCACCCACGGGCAGCCGGCCTCGCCGACCACCCTGGGCAAGGAGATGGCCAACGTCGTTCATCGCCTTGTCCGCCAGCGCGATCAGGTTGCCGGGGTACCGCTCCTGGGCAAGATCAACGGCGCCGTGGGCAATTACAACGCGCATCTCACGGCCTATCCGGATCTGGACTGGCCGTCCTTCGCGCGGCGCTTCGTCGAGTCTTTCGGTCTCGACTGGAACCCCTACACCACCCAGATCGAGCCCCACGACTACATGGCAGAGCTGTTCGATGCCCTCGCCCGCTTCAATACCATCGTCATCGACTTCTGCCGCGACGTCTGGGGCTATATCTCATTGGGCTATTTCCGGCAGAAAACGGTGGCCGGAGAGATCGGCTCCTCGACCATGCCCCACAAGGTCAATCCCATCGATTTCGAGAACGCCGAGGGAAATCTTGGGATCGCCAATGCCCTGCTCGGGCATCTGGCCCAGAAGCTGCCCGTGTCGCGCTGGCAGCGCGACCTGACGGACTCCACCGTGCTGCGCAATCTGGGCGTCGGGTTTGCTCACACCAGCATCGCGCTCCAATCCGCCCTGAAGGGGATCTCCAAGCTCGAGGCGGAGCCGGAGCGGTTGGCCGCGGACCTGGACGGAAACTGGGAGGTGCTGGCCGAGCCCATCCAGACGGTAATGCGCCGCTATGGGGTCGAGCGGCCCTACGAGCGGCTGAAGGAGCTGACGCGCGGCCACCGTATCGGGCGCGAGGAGATGATTCGGTTCATCGAGTCGCTGGAGGTCCCGGCAGAGGCAAAAACACGATTGAAGGCGTTGACGCCCTCGACCTACGTCGGAAGCGCCGGCGAGCAGGCGAAAGCGGTCTGAGTCTGGGCGTTCGGGCAGCGCCCGGGCAGCGCCCGAGCGGCGGCGAACGCGATTCACAAAAAAAAACCGGCCACGTAGATCGTGGCCGGTTCCCCTGAGCGTCCGGGCTGCGGTTGCGCCCGGGTGCCCTACAAGGCCTTACATGCTCGTCTTGGTGAGCACGACGCGGCGCTGCTCGACGGAGAACGGGTCGACGTCCGGAATCAACTCGCGCTTGCCGCGGCTCTCGGCGGGGCCGACTTGGCTGGCAGGATAGCCCTGCGCGATGATGTAATTCCGCACAGCATCCGCGCGGCGCTCGCCGAGGGCCATGTTGTACTCATCCGAGCCCTTGGCGTCGGTGTGGCCAACGACGGTCACGAACTCCTGCTCGGGAGTGGCCTGCACCTTCTGGATGTAGTCGTCGATCTGGGCAACCGCCTCCGGGTTCACGACGTTCTCAGGCACCATGTACTTGTCGAACTCGAAGTTGATCTTCACGGTGACCTCGGCGGGCACCTCGACAACACAGGGCGGCAGGTTGGTGGGGCCGTCCGGATACTCGCTCTGCCAGCACTCGCCATAGCTGGTAGTCCAGAGCTGGCCATCAGGGACGGTCGGATCGCCGGAGGCGTACCAGTAGCTCTCTTCTTCGAGAGCGTGAGCCGAGGAGGCCATCATGGCGATTGTCAGCGCGATTGGGGCCGCACGCCCCAAGGCGCGAAGGGTCTGCATTGCTTTGGACATTGCTATCGTTTCCTCTCTTTCAGGTTGGAAGGACTTGGTTAAAAATCGGCGTTTCGGCACCGGCCAGAACAAGCTATAGACGAAAAACAACAACGACATTCATCGCCTCGTTTGTCCGGTTTGCGCGTGCCCGAACAGTCGCCCTCCGAAGCACCAGTTTGAAGCCGTGTTGTGACGAATCGTCCGTCGACGATTATTGTAGCGTAAAATTCAGACAAAAGTGCAACCTTTTTTGCCTTTAATACAATTCTGCAACGAACCTAAGCCCCGATATGTACAACCAATTGATCTCTAAAGCTTCGCACCGGACGACAAAACCGTGATCGGTTTGATACTGTATTCTTTTGGCAACATTCTTCGCTCCTTCTGACCTCGATGGACAGCCGGCAGGATCTCTGGCTGGGCGCAACCTTCATCGTCGCGGGGGAGCTCATGTTCGCATCGATGGGGGTGGCCATACGCCTGGTCGCCGAAGCGCTGCCCAACGAGTCGATCGTCTTCTTCCGCAACCTGTTCGGGCTGTGCCTGTTGGCTCCCTGGCTGCTTCGTCCCGGTCTGACTGGGCTGCGCACCGCGGTTCCCCATCTGCATCTGCTGCGAGGCATCGCCGGGGTCAGCGCGATGTACTGCTTCTTTTTTGCAATCGCCCGCATGCCGTTAGCGGACGCCATGCTGCTCAAGCTCACCTCGCCCCTGTTCATCCCCCTGGTGGCATTGATATGGCTCCATGAGGAGGTTAATCCCAGGGTATGGCTAGCCATCGCGATCGGATTCTGCGGCGTGCTGCTGATCTTGCGCCCGAGCCTGCAGGGTATTTCACCGGTCGCCCTGATCGCGCTCCTCGGCGGACTGTTCGCGGCGGTCGCCAAGGTGACGGTGCGCAGATTGTCGCGCACCGAGCCTCCCCTGCGCATCGTTTTTTACTTCGCGCTCACAGCCGGCCTGATCTCGGCCATCCCACTAACCTGGGCCTGGAGGACCCCTTCACCCGAGGCGTTGGGCTGGCTTGTCGCGGTCGCCCTGTTTGCGACGCTCGGGCAAGTCTGCCTTACGCGGGGTCTGTCCCTCGCCCCGGCGGCCCGGATGGGCACCTTTGGTTATTTCTCGGTTGTCTTCGGCGCCGCCTACGGCTGGTTACTCTGGGATGAAATCCTCGCGTGGGGGACCATCGCCGGATCGCTGCTGATCCTGGTCGCCGGGGTTCTCGTCGGCTCCCGCCGGAGCCGGCCATGGCGCGCCGACAGCCAGCCAGTCGCCCGCGCCCAGGAAACCTGACCGAGACCATGGAGGGACCCCAGCGCCTGTTCCAGGAGTGGTTCGGACGGTTCGCCACCGAGTCGAAAGAGCATTTGCGGGTCTTTCCGAGGGAGCATGCCCCCCGCGCTTTCGGCTGTACAATGACGACCATGTTGAGCTCGATGCCCGACCCGTCCGGCTACAGTATCCGACGCGCGGACTGGCGCCGCGATCGCGACGCCATCAGGCGGGTGCGCCAGGATGTATTCGCGCACGAGCAGGGATTCCCGGAGTCGCCGGAATGGAACGGCCAGGACGCTGCCTCCAGCCAGATCGGGCGCATGGCGGTCTCTTTCTCAATGCCCAGACGTCCGCCCTTCCCCTCTATCTGTGCGCCGGATTCTTACCTGTCGGAGAAGCCTTTGACGAGGCGGGCATGCCCCACCTTAGAATGAAGCCCGCTGGTACCTCCCATGCAACTGCAGAATGAGCTTCAGCGCCACCACCTCGGACTCAGCGCCGGTGTCCTCCCGCTTCCGGATCAGGCCGCCCTCCGGAGTGCGTGCGCCCACATGGCCGGACAGGCCACGCGTGAGCTTGCGATCTTCAGCCGCGACCTCGACGCCCCCTTGTACGATTCCCAGGACTTTCTGGAACCGTTGCGTCAGCTCGCCTTGCAAGGCGGCCCGCGCGTTCGGGTGCGTGTTCTGCTGTTCGAACCCGAGCCGGCCGTCCAGAGTGGCCATCGGCTGGTGGAGCTCGCCCGCCAGCACACCTCGCACATCCAGATACGGGGCGTGCCGCCCGAGTTTTCCCGCCACATTGAGGCCTACCTGCTGGCAGACGACAGCGGTTACGTCCTGCGCCGGCAGGCTGACGTGCTCGAGGGTAGCGCCGACTACAACGCGCCGGCGACGGTGCGCCGGCTACGCGAGCAGTTCGATCACATCTGGGAGCGGGGCGAGCTACTCCCGGATCTGCGCCGCCTGCATCTCTGAGCGCCAACGTCGTCGGGGGAGGGCATGACATCGAACCTTTCACGAGCGGTCATCGTCGCCGTTTCGCTCTGGTCCCTTCTCCACTCTATGGCGTGGGCGGACTATCCGCTGGAGATCGTCAACCTCTCGAGCCGGCCCGCGGAGGACCTTCTCCCGCTGCTGGGGCCCATCGCGGGGCCCGACGGCACGGTGACCGGCACCGGGAACACGCTTTTCATCCGCGCCTCGCCGCGGACCTTGGATGAGATCCGCCGAGCGCTGCGGCATCTGGACCGCGCACCCCGCAACCTGCTGATCCAGGTACGCCAAAACGCCGACTCGGACCACTCCGGGTCTGGTGTCGGCGTGGCGGTCGACGAGGTGGCAGGAGACCGGGTGCGCATTCGCACGGGCCCGCCGCTGCCAGGAGGCGGCACCCGCGTCGAGGCCTTCAGCGGCAGTCGCCGGGGAGAACAGGAGGTATCCCAGGAGGTGCGGGTGCTAGAAGGCCATCGCGCCTTCGTCGCCGTCGGGAGCGACTACCCCGTAGGTTACCAGGAGGGTTACAGCGGTCCCGGCGGGACGTACAGCCGCAGCGGGGTAACCTACGAGCGGCGCGGGTCGGGCTTCTACGTGCTGCCTCGGGTGACCGGCAGCCGGGTAACGCTGGAGATCAGCGCCTTCGCCAGCGGCTCACTGGATCGGCGCGGGGCTTCCCCTACCGGGGCCGTGGAGTCACAGATCAGCGGCAATCTGGGCGAGTGGATATCCCTGGGTGGTGCGTCGGTCGCGGAAAGCCATTCGCGGCAGGGCCTGCTTCACCGCGCCGACGGCCAGCGGCGCGTCGACCGCGACATCTATCTCAGAGTGGTGGAGTTGCCCTGAGCGGAATCGGCTCGGGATGCACCCAGGTAGGGCGCCGCGAACTTGATGCTGCTGAAGACCTCGAAAGCGGCCCCCTCGCGCCAGGCCCCGTCCTCCAGCCCTGCCTTGCGTGCGAGCCGGGAGAGCGTCTCCTCCCATGTCCACCCCTGCTCGCGCGCCACTTCCGGCAGAAACACGGCCTGCCGCCCATCCTTGCGCAGTATGACGCCCTCCTCTCCCACCCGGAAGTCACCCGGGGAGGCGATGGGGCGAGGTGGCGACAGAACGCTCACCTCCACCTCCAGACGTTCTAGCTCCTCCGCGTCCACGGGCCGGAAGCGCCTGTCGTTCGCGGCGGCGTTGACGCCGTTTTCCAGCACTGTCTGGTACAGGGGCTTACGCGGCATGATATAGCCGACACAACCACGCAGGTGCCCGCCCTGCTTGAGTGTGACGAACGCGCCGCCCGGTGCCTCCAGATGCTCGGGCATTGCGCCCACCAGGGCACTGATCTGGGCGTCGCGGTTTGCGGAGGGGCCGAGCACAGCGCGCTCGACGCCGAGCACTGCCAGGCGGTGCAGCAGTTTCAGGTCCTCCTCCTCGTACCAACCTTGATCGGACGCGGGCGCTGGCGCATCGCTCCGCGACATAGGGCTGTCACCCGTGATCAGCATGGCGGCGTAGCTGACCGAGTTGCTCCAGTCCCCGGTGAGCCCGCCGCTCGTGGCATACGCTAGCCGTTGCACGCGCGCATCCGCGGGAAGCATGTGGAGCAGCAGCGTCAAGGGCCGGTAGCCGCAGATGGTGATCCCGGTCTGCGCCTGATAGTCCAGGAGTCCCGGCCCGTCGCGGGCCAGGATGCGGGCGATGGCCCCGTCGTCCAGTTCTCGGATGCGGTCCGCGACCGCCTGATCGGGGGGGAATGGCACGTAGCCGAAACGGGCTCCGTAGTGGGTGAAGTCGCTGGAGACCACCACCAGGGTCTCGGCATCCGCCAGAGGCCGGAGCAGATCGGCCGCCTCGGCATAGTCGTCGGACGCCATCCGGCCAACCAACACCGGAACCAGCTTCCAGCCGGGTGAGAGCGCTCGCTGGAAAAGAGGCAGCTCGATCTCGATCGCATGCTCGCGTTGGTGCGCGGCGGGGTCGTGGACGACCAGCCGTGAACCGCGCAGACCGGCGATCGCCGCCGCATCGAGCGGCACCTCGCCCAGCGGCGTCTCGTAAGCGTCCACGTCGGGGACGGACAGGCCCGCGAATCCGCTTCGGTGCGACGGGGCCAGAACCAGGACCCGCCGGTACTCGCGCCCCCGGACCAGGACGACCGCCTGCGCCGCGGTCGCGCCGCTGTAGGCATAGCCCGCGTGGGGGAGAATCAGCGCACGGATTGGTTCCGGCGGCGGCGGACCGGTTGCGGTATCGAGCAGGCCGTCCACGTAGTCGGACAGCTCGCCCGGGTCCTCGGGATACCAGGCACCCGCAAGGGCGCTCTCCCGCACCCGCCCGTCAGCGGCGATCGACAAGGCAAGGAGACAACCCGCTCCGAGCGAGGCGAGCCTGCGCAGCGACGGCCTTCTCTCCATCGCTGTCACCCGGCCAGGTCGTGGGGGCGGTAGAAGTCGGCCTCCTTGAGACTGCGTTCTTCGGGCAGCCGTTTTCGATGCAGAAGCGGCAGGCAGAGTCCAGCCGCGCCCGCGCCGCCGATGAGACCGAGGAAACGCCTGCGCCCGGGCCGCTTCGGCTCCCGCTCAGGTTTGGATTTCATTGCCATACTCCAGGGATCTTCTCGTTACAGGACGGACAGCGGCCATCCACAGTCAGGTTGTTCTCGGTGATCAAGAAGCCGGTGCGCCCGATGAGCAGGGTGCCATCGGTCGGACAATAGGTCGAACCGCCCTCGTGACCGGGAATGTTTCCGACGTAGACATGGTGCAGGCCCGCGTCCAACGCCTCGCTGCGCGCACGGTCCAGAGCCTCCCCCGGCGTCGGCGGCAGATTTCGCATCCGGTACTGGGGATGGAAGCGGCTGAAATGCAGCGGGGTACCCTCCCCCAGCTCCTCACGGATCCACCGCGCCATGCGCCGGATCAGCGCCAGATCGTCGTTCAGCGTGGGAATCAGCAGATTCGTCACCTCGATCCATACGCCCTCCTCGCGCAGGGTGACCAGGGCGTCGAGCACGGGCTGGAGCGTGGCGCCGCTCACGCGCCGGTAGAAGCCGTCGTCGAACGCCTTGAGATCGACATTGGCCGCGTCCAGGACGCGGCAGAGTTTGCGCAGGGGTGCGCGGTTGATATAGCCGGCGGTGATGAACACGTTTGTCAGGCCCTCGCGATGTGCCAGCTCGCTGCTGTCGTAAACGTACTCGTAGAACACGATTGGGTCCGAGTAGGTGTAGGCGATGCTCTGGCAGCCCTCGTTCTTGGCGGCCTCGACCAGTTCCCCTGGGTCGGCCCGGTAGACGGTCTCCATCTCCTCCCCGCCGCGCTGCGAGAGCTGCCAGTTCTGACAGTTGAGGCAATGCAGATTGCACCCGGCTGTGGCGATGGAGAACACGGGGGACCCCGGCCGAAAGTGGTAGAGAGGCTTCTTCTCCATCGGGTCGATGTGGATGGCGGAGGGACGGCCGTAGGTGGTGGCCCGCAGCTTGCCGTGCAGATTGACCCGGATCCGGCAATCCCCCGCCCCGCCCTCGGGGATCACGCAGCCACGCGGACAGAGCTCGCAGGTGACCTCTCTCATGGTCCGCCTCGCTGCGGCCTGATCTCCCCCGGTGTCGCCGGGTGATACCAATCCGCCTCCCTTTCCCTCAGCTCGCCGGTCTCGATGCGCCGTTGCAGGGCCTCGAGGTCGATCTTGCGCCAGCCCGACCCTTCCTGATCGGCCAGATGCAGACCGGAGCTCAGATGCAGCGCCATGAGCAAGACGGTGATCGCGATCAGGCCGAGAAATCTCAGCTCGCGAAACTGCAGCCGCTTGATCCAGACGCCCATGACTCGGGGTTCCCGAATGACCCTGCTATCAGAAGCTTAGACGATCGGCACCGGGCTGGAGCTCACCCACATCGACAAGCAGGGAGATGCGGACCGGCGGCGCTTCAGGGTATGTGCCTGGCATTCGCGCGGGCCCTGGTCTCCGGCCGGCGATGGCGCACCCGGGTATCGGCGCCGGAGAGGCAACGGCTGCAGCGGATGCAATCGACGTCGAAGGTGTCCCTCACGCCCAGATCACAGTGCTCGAAGCGGCGCCTGGGGGCGAGGCGCTCCAGCAGGGCGATCTTGTTCCCGAGCGCCAGCAAGGCCCCGAGGGGGCAGAAGTAGCGGCACCAGAAGCGCACGTAGAACAGCGACCCGAGCAGCACGGCACCGGTCAGGATCAGCATCCAGCCCGCCAGCCGCCCGCCGAAGATGTGCTGCATGGGGTCGAACGAGGCCCACAAGGTATCGCCGCCGATCCAGACCGCCACCAGCATGAGGGCCAGCAAGCCGAACTTGAGAAAGCGCGCCCGTTGCTCCAGGCGCCGATCCGGATAGGCGCGCAGGCAAAGCAGGCGGCCCAGACGCGAGGTGAGCTCTTGCAGCGCGCCGAAGGGGCAGACATAACCGCACCAGACCTGACCGAAGAGCAGGCCGGTCACGGCGATGAAGCCCAGCAGCAACCAGCGCTGCGGGTTCTCCAGCGGAGAGGCGGCGTGACCCAGGCTGAGATTCACCAGGTCGATCTCGGTGACCGGGGTGTTGAGCCACAGGCCAAGCGTGCCCAGAGCGGCCACCTGATACAGCAGCCGCAGTCGCTCGCTGCCCGACAGATAGATGGGAAAGAAGGCCAGTAAAAGTGCCAGGGTCGCGTAGAAGGCGGGGCCCAGGACGGACCACGCACGCTCTCCAATCGGCGGCAGGGGCGACCCGAAGGCGGCCTGGGTAACCCGGCCGGCGCTGCGGTTGATCGCCTCGAGGGCGGCGCGACTGGTTACGGTGGCGCCGCTCAGGGCGTCGACCCGAGCGAGATCGAGAGGACCGGAGGAGAGATCCTGACCCGTCAAGCCCGCGAGCCAGCCGTCGATCCCGACGATGTAGGAAGGTGTCTCATCGGATTGCAGATAACGCACACCCCGCAAACCCCCATCCCGCCCGATGGCAAGGAGCAGGTTGATCGGACCGGCGAACCCGCTCACCTCGGGCGCGGCCGCCATGGTCGAGAGGACGGCGGCATCCGCACCCGACGCGTCGGCAGGTGTGAACAGGTAGTAGGGAAAAGGCTTCTCCACCAGCTCGAAACGCCCGTCTCCGCTCACCTCCGCCAGACGGGCATCATCGAAACGGACCCGCGGCCCAGGTTCGGTCCCGCGCTCTAGCAGAGTCCATCCGTAGACCAGCAGCACGGCAAAAGCCAGGGTCCAACCCAATCGCGGCCAGGGGAAGGACACGAACCCTCTGCTCCGGGCCGCCGACCCCGGCGCCAGCCGCGCGAACAACAGAGGCAGCAGGCAGACCAGGGACAATACAGCCAGGATTCGGCAAGTGCCCTCCACCCCCAGCAGCGGCACCATCAGCGCGCCGGCTACGAGCCCGCCGACCGCCCCACCCAGGTTGTCCGCCGCCTGCGCGATGCCGCCGCTGTGGAGGATCTCCCCGAGGTCGGCGTGCGCGAGGTGGAACCCGAGCGGAAAGGCGGTCCCAGTCAGCAGACCGACCATCAAGGCCAAAGACAGGTAACCGACCTCCTGCCACGACGAGGCATCCGCGCCCAACTGCGTCAACACTGCGGGAAGGGCGAGCAACCCCCCGGCGACCAGGATCATGACCACCGTCAGCGCGGTGACGGGCCTGCGCCTGAGCGCCAGGTTTCGCCCCAGCCCGGCGCCCAGGGCGAGTCCCGTCATGAACAGCCCGTTGAGCACCGCAACGCGCTCGAACATGAACCCGACGTGGGACTGATAGCTGAAGAGCACTGCAAGCTGCGCCGCCATCGCGATCAGGCCGAGAATCCCGAGCACGAAGGTCGCTGCCTGGCGCTGAACAACCGGCCGCCGGAATCCCTCGAAACCCGCGCGCAGCAACCACAGCGCGACGAACAGACACGCGGGCAGCAGATAGGGCCATGGACCCATCCCCCGCAATCGCTCCAGCCAATCGACGAAGCCCGAGGCGCTGAACTTTCCCCACAGGACCATGTTCAGGTAGTAGGTTACGGGCCGCTCGTCGGTGTTGACCTCGCCCGTGGCGGCCTCGAGCCGTCCGCGCAGGTAGTCGATCTCCTCTGCGGGCAGCAGGCTGTAGAAGGTCGCCGCCGGAAAGCGGTGCTCGTCCAGGGGCGTGGCGAGATAACGCCGCTCCAGCGTCACCGCCTCCTCGCTCACCCGTCCTGGGGCGGACGAGGCGCAGAAGATCTGCACGTCCCCGGGTACGACGGCGACATGCGGAAAGACGGCCTGTAGCGTCCGGTAGACCGAGCCCGCGTATCCCCCGACCTCCCGCCCCAGGTAGTTGGAGGCCCCGCTGACCTGTGTGCAGAAGACGCCTTCCGGGGCCAGATGCGCGCGCACCTGCAGGTAGAAATCGCGGGTGAAGTAGCGATTGCTGCTTGCGCTGGAGGGGGCGGCGTTCAGCACCAGGATCAGATCGTAGAGCTGGTCCGACGGCAAACGGTTCACGAACCGGCGCCCGTCGAGGAAAGTGAGTCTCAGACGCGGATCATCGAGCGCCTGCCCGGCCTCGCGGCTCAAGAAGGGCCCCACCCGATCGAAGGCGACCCGATCCTCCTCCACGACCTCCACCCGCTCCAGCGGATAGCGCAGCAGCTCGGCGGGCAAGCCGCCCGCAAAGCCGCCGAATAGCAGCGCCCTCTTTCCGCCCGTGGCCTGGCTGTAGAAGTAGGCCGCCTGCTGCTGCACCTCGCGTTGCAGCGGGAAGCTCTCTCGCACCTGGCCATCGCCCACCACGGAGACCTGCTCCCCGATCCGGGCAAGGGCAACGTGACCGTAGCGGGTATTGACCGCGTCGAGCAGTTCCATGCCCGGTTGTAGGGTGGCGAAACGAAGCTCCTCCAGCTCGCGTTCGAGAAGGTGCGCGAGCGGGGTGATGGCGACTACCAGACCGGCCGTGGCAAGCGCAAGCGCCCCCCATCGGACCCGCCCGGCCCTCGGCCCCAGCGACCAGGCCGAAACCCCGAGCGCCAGGGTGACGAGTCCCAGCGTCTGCACCAGACCGAACCACTGAATCAGGACAAAGGTGAAAAGCACTCCGCCCAGCAGGGCCCCCACCGCGTCCACCGCGTAAAGGTGCGACACGGCCTTCACCGCCCCAGCCGCGCTGCGATCCCCAACGGCATCCCGAAGCGCCTTGCATGCCAGCGGGAAGGAGATACCGAGCACCAGTCCGCTCGGGACGGTAATCGCAAACAGAGACAGGAAAAGCTCCCCCAGGGGCACGAATTCGCTGGACGAGACGTCCAGGAGCAGCCGCACCGAGCGCAGCGCGAGCACCTGTCCGGCGAGTAGCAGCGGCAGCAACAGGAGCAGCCGCCGCAATGACCCGACAGCATCGCAGACAAGGCGCCGGTCCCGCGCGCGTACCACCGCTACCGAGCCCACCGCGAGCCAGAATAGCCAGCTGCCGTAGAAGGCGCCGAGGCTGATCTCGTTGCCGTAGAAGACCACCAGGCCCTCACGGATCAGCATGGCCTGTACGATCTGGGAATAGGCCCCGAGGGCCAGGATCACCAGCAGAATGCGATGCTTGAGGGCCACTGTGCTACCTGAAGTTCGACACGGATGACCGAACCGCGGCGCCGCCGAGCTCGGGGAGCGGGAACTCGCGGGGACTGCCGATTTATACTAGCCGATCATACGCGCCGTCAGTGCCCCTCCGCGGCGCTCGACTATGACCCATGGACCTTGGCAACGGAGATCCCGATGGCTGACACCGATTGTATGACCGCCCCGATGCTAGGAGTCGGGATGACGCATCAGACCAGGCTCAGCTTCACGCGCGAGCAGGTGGCTCAGTACTGCGCCTTGAGCGGGGACAGGAATGCGATCCATCGTGAGCTGGAGGCGGCCCGGTTACGCTTCCCTGACGTCAGGGACATTGTCGTTCCCGGCGGGCTGATCCAGATCAGCATTACTGGAATTTTCGGCAGCCAGTTTCCCGGCGACGGCACGCTCGGACTCACCTTCACGCCGGAGCGCCTGCGCAAGCCCGTGTGTCCGGGGGACGAGATCCTGGTCACCCTGGAGATCACACGGATACGCGGAGCCATCGTCGAGGTCGACATCGCGCTGGACGATCCCGACGGCAACAGGTACTCGACGGCAAAGGCCAAGCTCATCGCCCCCGACGAGGCCTACAGAGAATGGTGGCAGAACCGCACCGCCTGATTCCCCGCTGCTCGTTCTGGAACAGACAGATGCAAGTGATTGCGGAGACCGCCGTGCAGCGTATCTTTGGGCGGGCGAAGATGGGGCTGATCGACGGCCTTTCGGACCTGGACATGTCCCCGCGGATCAGGAACGACGGCGTCATCTGGCAAGCTTCCCTGCCAAGGGGCACCGGGCACATGGCGCGTCCGGCAGCCGGCCAGTGGGTTGCCAATGACGGCTCCCACGCCATCTGCTTGCTTAGGGGGTCGGGAAGGTGGCGGCTATGTTCCTGCGTGGTCGGTCGCAGGCTGACCCTCTTTCGCCGGCAGCGCAGCGGGCCACAATCCCCGGAGCGGGAGAGAAGCCGTGCTTCGTCGCTCCTCCACCTGATGGCCGTTGTGCTCCTCCCGGCGTGGACATGATGGATGCCCAGACATGTCCCGCTTTTCCGCATGGAGCTGCCGCCGGACGTCAAAGGCGGTAGCGGCGATCCGACTCATTCGGCCAAATACCCCGTGACATCGATCACCAGGTGCACCGCGAGGTTGGTGTAGTTGTAGACGTTGAGATCGTAGTCACAGGTCGCCGCTGCCGGATCACACAGGGGCACCAGCACGCCGTTGGCCAAGGCGGTGATGTCTGCCGGGTAGTTGACGGTCGAGGCAAGCGGTCGGCTCTCGCCGTAGGGGTAGACCGTCAGATAGTTGCTCATCGCGCTGCCCTGCGGACGCACCGCCACGACGTTGGCGAACACCCCGGTGGCCTCGGGGGGGATGCCGCAATTCGCCGCTCCTCCCTGACCGCTTATGCGGGTTCCGGTGACGTGGAACGACACCGTCTCTCCGGGGGCCAGGCGATCCCCGGAGAAGGTGGAGAGCTGCGGGTCGGCGCCGCGGGTGTCGACCACCCGGCAGGGAGAAACGGTGTACACCTTCTGCCGCGGCAGCGCGCCGCCGCTGTCATCATCGACGATGGTGGCAGTGGCGGTCACGCTGTTGGTGTCGGCGCTGGTCAGTAGCAGGCTGAAGCTCTCGTTGCCCTCGGGCTCCGTGTCGTCCGTGACCGGCACCCAGACCGCCTTCTTCGTTTGT
Organism: uncultured Chromatiaceae bacterium; assembly: GCA_964395315.1. Lineage (GTDB taxonomy): Bacteria > Pseudomonadota > Gammaproteobacteria > Chromatiales > Chromatiaceae > CAVORB01. Next base: position 78,691 of record CAYNBI010000004.1, read on the forward strand.
CCTTGGGTGTAGGTCAGCGTACCAGCGGTGGTCGTGTAGTCGCTGCCGGCGACGGCGCTGCCGTTTTGCGTCTGGTAGCTCACCACCACCGATTCCCCGGCCCCGGGGGCGGGCGAGAGGCTCACGGTAAATACCGCGGTTCCGGCGTTCTCCGTCACCGTTACGTTGCCGGCGCTGAGCGCGTAGCCGCCGCTCGTGCCCTCGACCAGGGTGTAGATCTGATCGGCGGCGAGGTCGTTGAAGCTTTCGAC
>CAYNBI010000005.1:0-13796 GCA_964395315.1 uncultured Chromatiaceae bacterium
GACCGACCTGGCGCGGGAAACCGCCGACCTGATCCTCACCGACGACAACTTCGCCTCCATCGTGGCGGGCATCGAGGAAGGCCGCGTCGCCTATGCCAATGTGCGCAAGGTGATCTTCCTGCTGATCTCCACCGGTGCGGCGGAGATCGTGCTGTTCATCCTGTCGGTGATCGCCGGTCTGCCGATTCCGCTGCTCGCGGTGCAGTTGCTCTGGCTTAACCTGGTTACCAATGGAATCCAGGATGTCGCCCTGGCCTTCGAGCCGGCGGAGGGGGATGAACTGGAGCATCCGCCGCGGCCGCCCAAGGAGCCGATCTTCAACCGCGTGATGATCGAGCGTGTCGTGATCTCCGCACTGGTCATCGGCGCGTTCGCCTTCAGCCTGTTCCAATGGCTGCTGGCGCAGGGGTACAGTCTGGATGAGGCGCGCAACGGGACCCTGCTGCTGATGGTTCTGTTCGAGAACGTACAGGTATTCAACAGCCGCTCGGAGGTGCGCTCCGCCTTCCGTCACAACCCGCTGCGCAACCCTCTCCTGCTATTCGGGACGCTGATCGCGCAACTGGTGCATATCGGCGCCATGTACACGCCTTGGATCAACGAGGTGCTGGGGGTGCGGCCCATCTCACTCGAACACTGGAGCCAGCTGCTCGTCATCGCCTTTTCGGTGCTGGTGGTGATGGAGGCCCACAAGTGGTTGCGGGCGCGCTTCCCTTGCTCCGCTCCCTTGTCCATCAGTTCGCGGGCGCGGTGAGCAGGTCGCGGACGACAGCGCTGGGCACACGCAGACCGTGCGCCTGTCTCAGGCGCTCCGCCACCGCCTCGGCACCCACCGGCAGGGGGTCCAAGGCAGCGATCAGCGCGGTGAGATCCTCGGTCACGGCCCAGGGGTAGATGATCCAGCGCCACTTAACGACCTTGTGGCCGTAATAGTCGGGGACGTAGGGCGATACGGTCTTGTGATGAAGCACCAGGGTGCGCACCTCCCGCGGCTCCCCGCGGGAGCGCAGGTGGGCGAGGGCGACCGCGAAGCTGTCCCCGGTGTCGGTGACGTCGTCCACCACCAGCACCCGCTGACCGGTAACGTCCGCCGCAAGCGGGTACCGCACCCTGGCCTCGGGCTGCTTGCTGGTTCCTGCGTAATGCTCCACCTTGAACTCGGTGAGGTTCGGGATCGAAAGATAGTCCGACAGCAGCCGGCCGGGCACCCAGCCGCCGCGTCCGAGGGCAACGATGATGTCGGGCCGGAAGCCTTGCTCGCGAATACGCAGGGCGAGGCACCGCGACAATCGCTGGACCTCGCGCCAGGTGACCATCTCGCACCGGGTGCCTCGCTGCATCGGTGTACCTTTGTGCCGCCCTATAGGCACTATGGCTTGGCCTCCGTGGCCCTCGAAACCGGCTCCAAGCTCAGTCTTTTGTCGGATTCATACTCCCGAGGCGGTAACCGAGCAGATCCATCGCCACGTGCCGGAAACCAAGCTCCTGGAAGGTGGAAGACACCTCTTCCGCCTCTTCCAACAGGCGGAGGCGCTGCTCGGGCGCGACCTCGATCCGGGCGAGACGGCCGTGCATGCGCACCCGGACCCAATCGTAGCCCCGCGCTCTGAGCGCCCGCTCCGCCTCCTCCACCAACTGCAGGTCATCCATCGAGATCTTGGTACCAATCGGCAAGCGCGTGAGCAGACAAGCGTTGGTGGGTTTGTTCCAAGTGGGAAGCCCCAAGCGCCGGGATATGCGGCGCACATCCCCCTTGGTGAACTTGAGCTCCAATAGCGGGCTCTCGATCTTCAGCTCGCGAAGGGCGCGCAGACCAGGGCGAAAGTCGCTCAGGTCGTCATGGTTGCTGCCATCGAGCACCCGCGCGAAACCAGCTTGCTCGCCGGCAGCGATCAGGCGCTCGTAGAGGGCGCGTTTGCAGAGGTAGCAGCGCTCCCGTGGGTTGGTCTCGATACCTTCTGGCATGTCGAGCTGGGCTAGCTCATGGCGCACCCCGAAGCTCGAGGTCAATGCGAACGCATCGGCGATTTCTTGTCGCCCCATGTAGGGCGTCACCGCGGTCAAGGCGAGCACCCGTTCCCCCAGCGCCTGTCGCGCCGCCGCCAACAGCAGGGTGCTGTCCGAACCCCCGGAGAACGCGACCGCGACGGCCTTCATTCCCCCCAATCGGTCGAGAAGCCGGTCGTACAATTCTGTTTCCATCCGAAACCTCCTCGCTGCACGCTGTCTGGCGGCGATGGGCATTATAGCCGCCCTCGCCCCTTCGTCCGCGGAACGGCCGGAAATCAGGTCTCGTTGGGATCGTCTCAACGCAGATTTCGGGTAGACGGTTCCGGCGACCAGGCCCCGCGAGAGAGGTCCGGCCTCGGGGAAAACACCAGTATCCGACCTGGGGACTGCCAATTGGCTTTGTCCGGGGATGCGGTCAGAATGTCGGCCTTGGGCACGCAACCTACTACCGATCCAGTCCGATACCAGATGAGGAGAACCACAACGATGCCGACACTCAAATCCCTCGCCGCGCTGGTCTTGATCCCCTGGCTGTTCCTGCCTGCCGTGAGCGCGGCGCAGGAGATGAACATCGCCGACACGGTCCTCAAGATGCCACTGGCGGAGGACGTATCGATGGACGACGCGGTGGATTCGATGAAGCTCCGCGCCAACGGGCTCAACTTCAAGCTCGTCGCGCACCTGCCCCTCTACAAGGAGCTGCAGGCCATGGGCGTCGACAGCAAACGCGTGGAGATCTTCCAGTTCTGCGACGCCCGCATCGCCCACGAGATGATCAGCCACAACATCGACTTCTCCGCCTATCTCCCCTGCCGCATTACCCTGATCGAGGATCAGGAAGGCAAGGCCTGGCTGGTTACCCTCGACCTCGACAAGGTCATGCACACCGCGAAGCTGCCTCCGGACCTGCTGGAGAAGGCGATTCTGGTGCGCGACAACATCCAGTCGATCATGGAGGCGGGCGCCAACGGCGAGCTCTAGCATCGCGACCGCGGGGCGTCGCTCGCCGGGGCACGATCCGGCGGTGAGTGATCGCTGCGCGCATCTTCTAGCCATCAAGACCGTCGCCATGGACGAGATCGAGATCGCCTTTACCCTGAGGCCGGACCCGGACGAAACCCTCGGCCGCTACGTCCTCGCCTTCGAGGGCCAGGCGACGGTCTGGGACGAGGACGCGTCCGAGGAACGGCCCGCGGGCATCATCCGCGGACACCGGATCGATCTGGTCGCGGCGCTATGCGACGGGATCGGGCAGGAGGAGCTGCTCGACTCCTTGACCCCCGAGGTGTCCGAGTTTGCCCATGCGGTGCTGGCGGACAGCCGCTGCCTGTTGCCGGCGGGAGAGGATCTCGAGGCCACGGCATGCGACTGCCTCATCTATATCGCCGAGCTCTGGGTGGAATCCGCATTCCGTGGCCAGGGTCTCGGCACAATGCTCTTGCGGCGGCTGGGGGCGACCATCGACCTGGAACGGTGTCTGCTTGCCCTCAAGGCGAGACCGATCCGCGAGGATCCCGCACGCATCGCCTCCCCCGACGAGATCGCCCGCGTCAAGCGCTTCTACGAGCGCAACGGATTCGATCACGCCGGCGGCGACTTCATGTTCAAAGACGCCCGCCGCTGCGAGGCGATGAAGAAGCGACTGGCGGGCCGCAGGATCGCGGGTTGATCCGGTCCCGATCATGGGGCATCTGCAGTCACGAACCTCAGTGCACCGCCTTCAGCCCTTGTGATGGCCGCTCACGAAGGCATGCAGGGGTTTGGTTGCCTCGAAGCGCTGCTGTTGCTCCGGCGTCGCCTCGTGCTGGTGCTTGCGCTTCCACTCCTCGTAAGGCATGCCGTAGACCGCCTCCCGCGCCTGGTCGTAGGACATGTCAAGGCCGCGCTCCTTTGCCGCCCCCATGTACCACTTCGACAGGCAATTGCGGCAAAAGCCAGCCAGGTTCATGAGATCGATGTTCTGCACGTCGGTGCGCCGTTGCAGGTGCTCGACCAGACCGCGGAAGGCGGCGGCCTCGATCTCGGTTCGTGTTTTCTCATCCATTGTCTTCGCCCTCTGTTTGCTATCGATCGCTGAGCCAGCCTCAGCCCGGCGATGGGCCCAATCGGAGACCTCCTATTTCCCGTAAACACAAAATGGGGGTCACGGTTTGTCTCCCCGCCACGACATTTTCCCGGGCGGCACGGGTGAGGCACGGCACGGGTAAGCCCAGAAAAGGGTAACAGCTACCATGGCACCAGAATTGCAAAAGCTTCTATCAAGGCAACGACTCGACCCCAGATACGCGGCGCCAGGCAGATAAACGGCAACGAATCCCAAAGCTCCAGACCCCAAGGACTTCACAACCATGCATATCTACACGGAAAGCACAGATTCATCGGTCGAATCCGACAACGATGTGGAACTGGTTCTCTCCATCTATCGCGGATTCGTATCCGAAGTGGACGCGGACGGGATCTGGCGCACGACCAGGGAGACGATCGACTCGGTTTCGAGCGACATGAACGACGAACTCTCGGATGAGACCCCGCCACCCATCACGAGTTGCCGCAAGCGACAGGCGGCCGCCCACACGCTGATCTAACCTGCCAACGCCGGCCGCCAGCGCCCGAGCCCCCGCGCTCGCATGCCCCGAGCACCCCGAGCGATGCGCCGACTGGGGATGCATTTCCCTCATCAATCCAACCACGGCGCGACCAAGGCCCTGAGGTCAATGCTCGCCCGCAGCCGCGTGCAGAGCAGGAAGGTGCCGACGAACTTACGGTGCAGGAACATCGTCTCGGGTGGCGGCGTACGCTTGAAACCGCGGCGGAAAACCAGGTCTTGACCGAGTGCGTGGGCGCGCCCGAACAGATCCGACATGGCAAAGTCGTAGGGCCCACGGTGCCGCAGCGGCTCGGTCGCCATCAAGATGAGATCCACCAGCCCCTCCACGTGTCCGGCAGTATCGTCCGCCGCGACATAACCCATCGCCAACGCCGCTTCGCGCACCCCGTCTCGGCTCTCGGCCATGGCGGCCCGCGCCAGCGATCGGTAGGAATCGGACAGCGAAGGAGCGACGCGCCGCGCGGCGCCGAAATCGAGCAGCGAGATGCGCCCCCGCGCGGCGTCGTAGAGGTAATTGGAGAAATTCGGGTCGGTCTGCACGAGCCGTAGCTCGAACAGCTCACGCAACGCCAGTCGGCTGAGGATCTCGGCCACCCTGTCTCGCACCGACCGGGTCTCGGCCCGCGACACCAGCACATCGACCGGCACCCCCTCCGCGAAATCCATGGCGAGGAGCCTCGATCCTGAGAGGTCGCCATGCACTGCCGGCACGGTCAGGTCCGGGTCATCCGCGAGCAGTTCCCGGTACTCGCTCAGGGACCGGGCCTCGGCGTGATAATCCGCCTCCCGGTGGAGCTGAAGCCGCGCTTCCTCCAAGGTCGGTGCCAAGTCCGCGCCATCGGCCAGGGGCCCGAGGAGTCTGAACAACAGGGCCAGGTTGGCAATGTCGCTGTCGATGCTCTCGCGGACGCCCGGATATTGAACCTTGATCGCGACCACGCGGCCATCGCGGGTCTCCGCGCGATGGACCTGCCCGATGGAGGCGGCAGCAACCGGGTTGAAGCCGAATCGCCGAAATCGCCTCTCCCACCCGACGCCGTACTCCGCCTCGAGCACGCCGACGAGCTGACTGAGCGGCATGACGTGGGCGCTGTCGCGTAAGGGAGCGAGCAGCTCGACCAGCTCCGGGGGCAGGACGTCCTTGCCGTCCATCGACATCAGCTGCCCCAGCTTCATCACCGCTCCGCGCATACGCGACAAGCGATCGGCAAGCTGCCGCGCGTCCAACCCTGTCAGCATCCATGTGCCAAGATCGAACGGTTCCCCGCGCGCCAGCCCCAACAATCCTCGCACCGCGGCCGCGGTGACGACGCCACCGGCCGCGCGACCCAGCTGCCACAATCGCGATGCGCGTCCGCTCGGGACCGGGGCTGTCTTCACGCCATCAATGCGCCGCATGTCAAGTAGCCGCAGCCTCGCGGTGGAAGGGGAGGTCACAGGTGCCGCGGCGGCGAGCGCATTTTCGAGCCCCTCAGCGCCTGTGCAAGATTACGCCGCAATCCGCGGTTCCGGTCGACCGTACGATCGAAACCTTGCCGACAAGATGGCCGCCGCGTAGGCTTTTGCAACCCCGCTTGAAAACGGGGCCATCGCATCCCGCCGCCGATTTGGAGCAACGTTCGATGCCACAACTCCTGAGCCTGTCTCGCGCCGCTCGTCTTGCCGAGGTCTCACGCGCCGAGCTGCAGCGGCGGATCCGGGATGGGGAGCTCACCACCTTCGAAGGCCAGATCGCGGTCAGCGACCTGTTGCGGGTCTACCCGAAGGTGAGCCTCGAAGACAATGACGCCTTCGAGCGCGTCGAGCGCATCAAGGCCACCGCGCTGCCGAAAACCCGCCAGGGAGACACCGCCCTGCCGAGCGCGCAGGTGCTGGTATCGCGCCTGCGGTCGCTGAGTGAGGTCCTGGTGGACAAGGTATCCGCCCTCGATGCGGCCGAGAGCCTGCTCGATACGGCCGTTGAACGCCTGGCGCCCGTTGCCGAAACCACGGACCCATCCACTGCCGCGCGCCTGCACGACATCCTCGACTGGCTCGCCACCGAGCGCCGCGCCATTGCCGAGCGCCCGCAACCCGACAGTCGAGCCCAATTATTCGCCAAGGACACCTTCCTGCGCATCATGGCAGCCAACGTCAAAATCATCCCCAGCGGCCACGACTTCTTCGTCGAGGGCACGGAGACCATTCTCGACGCCTCGGTGCGCGCCGGACTCAACCTCGCCTACGGGTGCTCCAGCGGCAACTGCGGCACCTGCAAGGCACGCGTCGTCAGCGGCGAGGTGTGGAAGACCCAGGAGCACGACTACGTGCTGAGCGAGCGGGAGAACCAGATGGGCTATATCCTCACCTGCTCGAACACGGCCGTTACGGACGTGGTGTTGGAGGCGGCGGAGGCGTTGTCCGTCGACGATCTCCCCGAGCAGGAGATCCGGGCCGCGGTGCGAAAGCACGAGAGGCTGACGGAACACATGGTGCAGCTCCAGATCCAGACGCCGCGCACCCAGACGCTGCGCTTCATGGCGGGCCAACGTGCTTTGCTCACGCTGGAGGACGGTGCCCAGGCCGAGCTTCCGATTGCGAGCTGCCCATGCAACGCGCGTTATCTGCATTTTTTCGTGCGCCGCCAGCCAGGAGACCCCTTCTCCGACCGAATCTTCGGCGGGGATATGCACCACGGTCACATGGTCACGGTGAGGGGCCCCACGGGGCGTTTCGTGCTGGACGAGGAGTCGTCCGAACCCGCCGTGTTCATCGCCTTCGGCGATGGCATCGCGCCGATCAAGAGCCTGATCGAGCATGCCGTCTCGATCGACGTCATCGAGTCCTTTCACTTGTACTGGGCGGTTCCGGAGCCCGAGGGGCAGTATCAGGCGCGCTGGTGCCGGGCGATGAAGGAGTCCCTCGACAACTTCGCCTACACCCCAATCACGCGCGCGCAAGCCGATGACGTGCTCGCGGTCGTGGCCTCCGATCACCATCAGTGGGAAAGCCTGCGTGTCTATGTCGCGGGTCCGCTCGCGGAGGTGGAAGCAGTGGCGCGGGGCCTGGAAAAGCTCGGCGTCCCATCGGGACGCACGGCTACCGAGGCCATCGACTAGGAAACGGCGCAGGATATGCGACGAGCTGGCGTTGTGCAGCGGGATCGCCGGGCTTCGGAGGACGGCAAGACGCTTGGTCCCGCGGCGCGCAAGAGTTCCCGCGCGACCGCCTTGCTGTGCCTGTTGTTTTGGGTCCTGGTTGTCCGCGGGGAGATCTACCGTTGGACCGACGCCGAGGGTCGCACCCACTTCGGCGACCGCCCCCCTGCGGAACTGCGCGAGCAGGCGCAGGATCTGTCCGCTTCGCTCGAGGGGCACGTCCCCTTCCGCTTCGAAATCATCCCGGTGGAGTATGCCATGCCGGCGGAGACCCACGCCAAGGTCGAGGTCGCCGTGGCCAAGATCCACGACATCTACAGGTCCCGCCTGGGGTTGCGCTTTCGCGCCGATCCCAGCTTCGGCATTCGTGTCTTCGCCGACCAGGACGCCTTCTCCCGGTACGGCGACGGCCCCGCGCTCAAGGGACTGGCCTCGGGTTACTTTTCTCCCGCGCGCAACGAGGCGGTGACCTGGCGCCAGCGCAGCTTCGCGCAGATGCTGGAGGTGATCACCCATGAGGCCAATCACGCCCTGCTCCACCATGCGTTTGGGCCGGTGCCCCCGTGGCTCAACGAGGGACTGTCCGAGTACTTCGAGCGCATGGAGGTATTCGGACAGGCAGTGGTGATCCACCCGAACCCGCGCTGGGAGGCGCTGATCAAGGCCAAGCTGCGTGACGGCAGCATCACCCCGCTGGCCGACTACCTCGGTTTGGGACAGCGCGACTGGCAGCTACACGACCTGTCCGGGAACCGCGCCTACGCACAGGCCTGGTCGGTCGTGTACTTCCTGATGTCCAGTCCGAAAGGGACCAGGCTGCTGGCGCGCATCCTGGACGAGCTGGGCGCGCGTGGCGCGAGTGATTTCGCTCCCGCGGAGGTGATCCAGAGCGGCTACGACGGCGGCCTCCCGGCATTGGAGACCGCCTGGCGGGCATGGGCGATGGGGCCCAAGCAAGCCCACTACTACTGAGCCCGAGGTGCCCATTCCCATCGCGTTCACGCTTGAAGGGGGCGTCAGATCGGTGTGCCGCGGCAAGCGCTGAACTGGTCCGGGCTCCTCAGGCGGGGGATTTCTGCAGCAGCATCATGTAGTTGACACCGAGGAAACGGGTGTAGTGAAAGCTCCGGTCGAACGGGTTCACGCGCACGCCCGTGCGATGCAGCACCTCGAAGTCGGTCCCCAGACCCGCAGTGACCTCGCCTGGCTGGACCAGCTTTCGATAATGGTGGGTACCCTTGGGGAGCCAGCCGAGCACGTACTCGGCGCCGAATATGGCGATGATCAGCGCCGCCAGGGTTCGATTGATGGTCGCGACCACCATGACGCCGCCCGGCCTCACCAAGCGCCCACAATCGGCGAGGAACAGGGCGAGGTGATCCACATGCTCCACGACCTCCATGTTCAGCACCGCGTCGAAGGACTCTCCAGCGGTGGCCAGCTGTTCCGCGGTGGCGACCCGGTAGTCGGGATCGAGCCCAGACCATTCGGCATGGATCTGGGCGACCCGAATGTTCTTCCCGGTCACATCCGTGCCCGTCACCCGGGCCCCAAGCCGGGCCATGGATTCGCTGAGGATCCCGCCACCGCAGCCGATGTCCAGCACCCGGATCCCTTCCAGCGGGCGCTCGTCTGCCGCGGTGCGCCCGAACGCGGCACTCAGACGCTCCCGAAGGTATCCGACCCGGAAGGCATTCAAGCGATGCAACGGCCAGAATGGGCCTTGCTCGTCCCACCAGCGGTGCGCTAGCTTCTCGAAGTAGGCTACTTCCTCGGGATCGACGGTGGAGGGATGCGTTGGCTCGGCGCTCATGGTGGTTTCGCTTGCTTTCTGGTTTGATCTGAGGTCGTGACGCGCCAGCCGATTTGCAACCTGACCCCCGCGGGCTGTCTGTTCTCATCGGCCAGCGCGGGGGCGATTCCCGGCGAGGCCGACCGACGTTGGTGTACGGGTCGGTCGCGCCGAGCGCGTGGGGTAGAATGCTGCCGTCGCAGGGCGGGCAAGGCCTCGGACGCCTCGGCCTGACGCCAGGAAAACACCAACAACGCCTCGGGAGAGCCCATGAAGAAGATCGCATACCTGCCGCTGTTCTTGTGCGTCTTCGCGGCGGTCGCCGACGAGACCGTAACCGTGTACCAGCTCAACGGCACGATCCAATGTCTGGGGGGCAGTGGCGTACCCCCGGAGAAGGCCGCGGACCTGCTGCGCGCCCAAGGGGTCAAGGTCGAGGCGGTCGAGCAGCGCCGGCTGCCGTTGGCACTCGGCGACCATTGTGGCGCTCCCAGCGGGGAGGCCAACGTGATCACCGTGGCCGCCGCCGACTGGACCGCCTTCACGAACCAGAACCCGGATGCGGGTGGCTACGGCGTATGGGTGTTCGACCAGAGCACGATCCAGGTCTACATGTACGACGGCACCCTGCAGTGCGGCCTGGGCCAAGAGATTCCAATCGACGAGATGGCGAAGATGCTCACCGGCGCCGGTGTCACGGTGCTGGGAAGCCGCAAGGGCACGGATGGCCTGGTTCACATTCCCGTGTGCGGCGCATCCACGGGCAACATCAACGTATACAGCATCGAGCGCGACGCGCTTGCCGCCGCTCAGGAAATCGGCTTCCGGATGCTGGTCAGCCGGGAGATGACCCAGAGCATCAAACCCCCGCTCAAACGCAACATGGGCATCCAGGCACGGCCCCTGCCGAAGGAGCGCCTGCCCTCCCAAGAGCCTATCCCGCTGCTGTGGTGACCGGAGGCGGTCGGACGGGCGACAGGTCCCGCGGGCACGGGTGATTCGGCCAAGCCCGTCAGAGCGTCAGGCTCCCGCCCGCCCCGCCTCGGCCAGATACGCCTTGGACTGCATCTCGGTCAGCCTGCTGAGTAGGCGCTCGTGGGCGAAGTCGTGCAGCCCCCCGGGGTAGAGTGCGTCGAGAGGGGCTGCGGCAGACATGACCAGCTTGACCCGGCGATCGTAGAACTCGTCCACCAGATGCAGGAAGCGGCGTGCCGCCGCATCCTCACCCGGGGTGAGAACGGGCACGCCGGAGAGCAGCACGGTGTGAAACTCACGCGCGATCTCGATGTAGTCGGCCGTTGCCCTCGGGCCGCCGCACAATACCCTGAAGTCGAACCACACGACATCGGTGCCTAGCCGCCGCACTGGAATCTCCCGCCCGTTGATCTCCAGTGCCATCAGGTGCTCGCCGTGGCCGCCCGTCAGGCGCTCGAAATAGTCCGCGAGAGCGGCGTCCGTCCCGCCGTCGGAGATCGTGAAATACACGCCGCCGGCCGTGAGCGCCTGCAATCGATAGTCCCGGCCACCGTCGAGCTCGAAAACGCGGGTGTGCCGATTGATCAGATCGATTGCCGGCAGGAACAGTTGGCGTTGTAGACCGCTGCGATAGAGCTCATCGGGGTGCGTGTTCGAGGTGGTCACCAAGGTGATCCCGCGTGCGAAGAAGGCCTTCAGCAGCCCGTACAGCAGCATGGCATCGGTGATGTCGGTGACGACGAACTCGTCCAGGCAAAGCACCCTCAGCTCGCGGCAGCGGCGATCCGCGAGAACTTCCAGCGGGTCTGGCTGGCGCGGCAAGCCGGCGAGCTCGTCGTGAACGCCACGCATGAAGTGATGGAAATGCACTCGCTGTTTGCCTGGGAACGGCAGCTCATCGACGAACCAGTCCATCAAGTAGGTCTTGCCCCGCCCGACGCCGCCCCAGAGGTAGAGTCCCCGTACCGGGGCTAGGGGCGGACGGAGGCGGCCTCTGACCCGCTTCAACAGCCCCTTGGGGGCACGAAAGGCTGGTCTGCCCTGCAACTCCAGGTGCAGCGCCGCGAGCAGCCGCCCGGCCTCGTCCTGGGCAGAGTCGTAGGGGACGAGCTTGCGCAGGGCTCCCGCCGTCAGGGCGTCCAGGCCCTCGGAATCGACGCCTTGGCTCGTCACCGCGACCTGGCCTCGCCCGAGGAGCGCGAATTGCACGGAATTGAAGCTACTACCTCACGGGTGTGGGCCGGGTGCCGCCCCCACGCTGCACCCCCGAATCCGGACGGCATCGGGACAGGCAATCCAGTGGCCGGTGGGTCAGGGCTCTCGCACGACAGGGGCATTTTGCGTCACAGGGTTCACGGGGCTCGCAAGAAAGCGGATGCTTACATTGTCGACTGGAGAAAGCCCGATGGAAAGATGCGCTGATGAAACCGGGTGACGGCGTCCGGCAGTTCGAAACCGACAGAAGGCCTCGGGGGGCAGATTGGGTTCAGGACCGGGAAGGGAACGCGGGAAGTCATGGCGAGAGAACCGATTCCGGCCACCCCGTATCACCGGGGTGGCCGGCAATGTCCCTCGCTTCGAAGGCAGAAGGCCGGGCGGGTTTCTTGCGTGTCCGCCCTTGCCGCGCGGCGCCTTGCTCGTAGCGCGCCGGTTCTTTTCTTACATCGGGGCCATGTCAAACAAAGGTTGCCGAGTCCGTCAGTCAGAATGACCGATAAGAGGCGCAATCAAGGTACCGAGCCTGCCGCGGGCGTCCAGGCCGGCGAGGGCAGTGGGCGCCTTTCCCGACTGCGCTTGCCGATCTTGCGGCCAATCCGGGAACGGCGACGGCAAGTCCCGGTCTCCTGATCCGCGCTCGGGCTTGTTCGCGCCAGCGCTTCCTTTGCAGACGCAGCCCCCGGGAGCAGGCTGACCAGGAAAGTCACTGCAAGCAGAGCCATTGAGAAGAGCACGGAAACAATCGCCAACGCGGAAAGCAGCGCCGGCAGCACGCCAGGGGTTCCGAGCGGGGCTGTCTGCACCACGATCTCGACCAGGATTCCCCCGCCGAGGAGCATGGCAGACGTGAGAACCAGGCCTCCCATCCGTTTGCATGTAAGCATTCTCGATCTCCGACTGCGCAACTGACTTGTTGAACGGATCCTGGGCTGCCTGGGCGGTAGAAGCCGGTCAAGCTTCCGGACCACCCGCCTTCCTCACTCGGGCCTTGCGGCAGACGCACAAACCAGGTCCCTTTCTATCCACGGTCCCTGCCCCAGGGCCGCCCAAACCGCGCGGGAGGATTCGATTTTTCTCGATGGCTGCGCGCGGCTTCCAGGGGCAGGGCCGAATCCAATCTCAGTAGACCAACATCGAGCCGTCCCGGAGATACATCAGGTAGGCGTAGTTGCCGTTGAGCTCCACGTTGTTCGCGGTCGACTGCTGAACCCTGATGATGTCGGCGGCATCGTTGACTTCCAGGTTCCTGTCCTGATCCGTGAACACGATCCAACCCGAACCCCAGTCCAGGTCGCCGGAGCAGGTCGCGCCGTCGGAGCTGCTGCACATGGTCACCGGGGTTCCCCGCTTGACCGCCTCCGACCGGGCCAGGTTGAGCTGGGTGACGACATCGTTGGTGGTCGTCGTCATGCGCGTTTCTGCGATCAAGAGCCCGAACCCCGGGACCGCGACGGCCAGCACGATGACGACGACGGCCAGGGTGACCAGCACCTCGACCAGCGTGAATCCGTTCTCCCTCATACGCCTAGGAACGTCGTGTCGGACTGTCCGGACCGAGCCCAGGGTCAGGCCTGGCGTCTGTTCGGATTGGCTTTTCTTGCTGAACATTTCGATCGGTCTCCAGTCCAGGTTTGGGTTGGCGGCCCCGGGGCGTCACGCGCCAGGGCCGATTCCGGTGATCACTCGCAGCCGAACTTCGAGCTCGAGACCCTGCCGACTGGGCTCGCGTCGACAGCGCGGCCGATTTCGCCCGTGCGGTTGTCACAGAGGACGAAGAGCACGCTGTCAGGCAGGCCCGGCGCGCCGACGCCAACGCCGCCGGGTCCACCGCTCGTGCCTTCGTCGCCGCCACCGCCCGTGACGCCGTCGAAGCCACTGGAGTCGCCGTTGCCGTCGTCGCCGCTACCGTCGTCGTCCGAGCCACCGTTTCCGTTGCCGTTGCCGTCGCCGTTGTGGTTCCCGTTGTCGCCGGAGCCACCGTTTCCATTGCCGTTGTGGTTTCCGTTGTCGCCGGAGTCGCCGGAGTCGCCGGAGTCGCCGGAGTCGCCGGAGTCGC
>CAYNBI010000005.1:13896-73457 GCA_964395315.1 uncultured Chromatiaceae bacterium
GGAATCGCCGGAATCGCCGGAATCGCCGGAATCGCCGGAATCGCCGGAATCGCCGGAATCGCCGTCATCGTCGGAGCCGCCCTCGTTCCCGGAGTCTTCATCATCGTCATCGTCGGCACCCGCCAGCGCCCGACACCGGTCCTCTGCCGCGTCTTGGCCGGCCTTGCCCAGGTCGCACCCCATCACGACGTCGTCGTGATGATCGATGTGCGTATCGAGCGCGTTCACGCTGATGGTGATGGCGTGTGCGTTTTCCGGATTGCCGGGGGGGATATGGCAGATCGTGATTTTCTTGTCGCAACTGTGCCAGCCCTCTCTGTAAGGGGCATCGCCCTTGTCGTTTCCTGCCTGAGCCGGCACCGCAGCAAGGCCGAAGAGGATCGCAAAGAGGATGCTTGGGATGGTCTTCACTGTCGTACTCCTGATGTATTGATATCCAACCAGCGGCATGAGGCGCACCCGGCGCATCCGGCCTTGGCAGTAATACTGGATGCCGCGGCGCGTTCCATTCGTGAACGCGCTCACAGGAAGCCGGGCGCCGAGGCGGCCGGGACCGTGCGCCGCGCGTTTCTGTGAAGGTGCTCACACGGCCTCGAGGCGGACGGCCGCTCTGGCCCCGGCGAGGTCGTGCGCGGCGGGCGTTTGCAGTAGACTTTTCTCACCGCGCCCGGAGCGGGCTATACGAGAAACAGAGAAGAACCATGGCGGGGGCAAAATTCGATATCCAGTTCGCCGGGGAGCTCCTGCAGGGAGCCGATCCGGACGTCGCGCGCGCGCGCCTGCGCAAGCTGTTCAATCTCTCGGATGAGGCCGCGGCACGCTTGTTCGACGGCAGTCCGATCGTCATCAAGCGCGGGGTGGACACCGCGACCGCATCGCGTTTCCGGGAGGTCTTCCGCGACGCCGGGGCCTTGGTGCGCATCGTCCCCCTGGACATCCAGGATGAAGCGCCCTGGTCCGCGCAGGCCGTGACTCCCCCCTCCGAGCCGCCAGCAGAGGCCGTGCCACGCAAAGAGCCTTACGGGGTGTCGGCGGGCCTGTCCCTGGCGCCCGAGGGTCAGTCACTGCCGCTGGAGGCGGATCGCACCTCCGATCCCGGGAAGATCGACACCAGCCATCTGTCCCTCGTCTCGGGCGACAACTGGTCGTTCGAGGATTGCGAGCCGCCACCGCCCGCGATCGGGTTCCCGGACACCAGCCATTTGTCTCTCGTCGAGCCCGAGGAGACTGAGGACGAGGACGACGAGACCGGACGCGGGCGCGATTATTGAGCTCCGGGAAGCGGTGCCGAGCATGAGAGAGCAAGTCGATCACGTCGTCGTCGGTGCCGGTATCAGCGGTCTCGGCCTGGCCCATCGCGCGGCTCGCAAGGGGGTGGACACCCTAGTCATCGAGCGCAGCGAGCGGGTGGGCGGCTGCATGAACAGCCGCACCTTCACCGGCTGCGGAGAATTCTGGACCGAGGCCGGCAGCCACACCTGCTTCAACAGCTACGGCCACCTCCTGGACATCCTCGGCGATCTCGACCAGATGGGCCGCCTTGTGCCCAAGGCGAAGCTCCGCTACTCCCTGTGGCACCGGGGTGGACGGCACTCCATCCTCTCTGCCCTGCATCCGCTGGAGATGGCCCTCTCGCTGCCGCGGCTGTTCACCGGCACCAAGCAGGGCAGGGGTGTGGCCGACTACTACGGCGCGGGCCTCGGGCGCAGGAACTACCGCGATCTCTTCGGCCCCGCGTTCCGAGCCGTCATCTGTCAGGACGCGGACGACTTTCCCGCCGAGCTGCTGTTCCGCCGCAAACCGCGGCGCAAGGAGGTGATGCGCAGCTTCACGCTGCCCGGCGGTCTCTCGGACATTCCCGACGCCATCGCTGCGCAACCCGGCCTGGCGGTCCGCACGGGTCAGGACATCGCGGCCGTGCATCGGGATGGCGACGGCTTCCGCCTAGAGCTCAGGGGCGGAGCCGAGATCGCCTGCCGCTCCCTGAGCCTCGCGGTGCCTCCTGACGCGACGGCCGGCCTGTTGCCTGCGGACATGCAGACGCTGCGCGCTGGCATCTCCGGCATCGGGATCTCACAGGTTGAGTCGGTGGCGGTCTGCGTGCCGGCGGCGGAAATGGATCACCTGCCACCCTTGGCCGGTCTGATCGCGGTGGACGACGCCTTCCACTCCATGGTGTCCCGAGACTATTTGCCCGATCAGGACTACCGGGGATTCACCTTCCATTTCCGCCCGGATGTTCTGGCGCCGGACGCGCAGCTGGAGCACATCGGCCGCGTGCTTGGCATCACGCCGGACCGCATTGCGGGCGTCGAGCGGGTCGACAATCGCCTGCCCGCGCTGCGTGTCGGCCATCAGGTTCTGGTCCAGCGCATCGACGCCGAGCTTGCCGGCGGCCGGCTCGCCCTCACCGGAAACTGGTTCTACGGCGTGTCCGTCGAGGACTGCCTGTCCCGCAGCCACCAGGAGGCGATGCGCCTCTTCGGCCCCTGACCGAACTCGGGAGAAAGAGACCGGCCATGCCCATCATCGTCCTTGCACTAACCATTGCTCTGTGCTGTCTTCCGCTCGGTCTCGCCGGCGAGGAGATCGGCGAGGTGAGCACCAAGTTCAAATGGCTCGGCCCCAACGACAAGATCGTGATCGAGGTGTTCGAGGACGAGGAGGTCCCCGGCGTCGCCTGCTACCTGAGCCGGGCGAAGACCGGGGGCATCAGCGGCGCGGTGGGCGTGGCGGAGGACACCTCGGACGCCTCCATCGCCTGCCGCCAGATCGGCCCTGTGCGTCTTACCGACAAGATCCGGGAGGGCAAGGCCGACGGTGACGAGGTGTTCAAGAAGCGCACCTCGCTCGTCTTCAAGTCCCTGCAGGTGGTGCGCTTCTACGACGCGCGTCGCAACGTACTGGTCTACCTCAGCTACAGCGACCGCATCATCGAGGGCTCTCCCAAGAACAGTATCTCGGTGGTACCCATCATGCCCTGGCCCGGACAGGCGCCGGCGGAGCCGGGAAAGCCCGAGCGCTGACCGGGACGAGAGCAACCGGGCGCCGAGGACGACGGGCATGACGACGAGCCCCAAGGTCCGGATCTGGACCAATGCCCGGCTGCACGGCAGCATTTTGCCCGGGGCCGAGGGGATCAACGGGGAGATCCTGCAGGCTCTCTCCTCGCTGGGGGAGGAGGATTTCACCCGCCGCACCCACTTCTTCGGCGGGCGTTTCGAGAACCTATACCTGGATCGCCACCGGATCCCGGCCCTGGCCCCCGTGCTG
Organism: uncultured Chromatiaceae bacterium; assembly: GCA_964395315.1. Taxonomy (GTDB): domain Bacteria; phylum Pseudomonadota; class Gammaproteobacteria; order Chromatiales; family Chromatiaceae; genus CAVORB01. The sequence goes on from CAYNBI010000005.1 coordinate 17,170, forward strand.
GCGCATGCCGAGGCCTGTGCCCGGCAGATCCTGGGCCGGAGAAAGGAGCCCCTGCGCAGCGGCTTCTGGCTCAACGCGCAGGGACCGGGACAATCCACCTCAGAGCACACGCACGATGAGCTCGACGAGCTGCTCTCCGGAGTCTACTACGTGCGGGTGCCGGCGGCTTCGGGGGATCTGGTGCTACGCGACGGGCACTTCCGGATTCGGGTCACACCGGTCGCCGGCATGTTCCTGTTCTTCCCCCCCAGCCTCTCCCACCGCGTGGAGACCAACCGCAGCGGCGAGCAGCGCCTCTCCATCGCATTCAATTTCGGACCGGACGACGGGGAGCAGCCCGAGTAGGTCAGGGGTCTGCCGTCAGTGGGACGGATGCGGCAAGCTCAGGCGCTGTTCACTGCCTTGAGCGCGGCGCGGATGATCTCCTCCGAGGTCTTCGCCCCGTCGTCCGCGGCACGGGCCATGCGGGTCGCGTCCGCCGGCTTGTAGCCCAGGGCCACCAGGGCGCTTACCGCATCGGTGAGGGCCATGTCCGCGTCCGCTGCCGGCGAGGTCCGACCCGGACCGCTCGTGGGGGCTTGAATGCCGATGGCCTCCACCCTGTCGCGCATCTCCACGATCAGCCGTTCCGCGGTCTTGCGGCCGATCCCCGGCAGGCGGATCAGGGCGGTGACGTCCTCATGCTGCACGCACAGTGCGAAGCGCTGGGCGTCCATGCCGGACAGGATGGCCAGCGCCATCCGCGCGCCGACGCCCGTCACCTTGAGCAGGCTGCGAAACAGGGCGCGCTCGGACTCGCGCCGGAAGCCGTAGAGGACCTGCGCGTCCTCGCGCACCGCCAGATGGGTCACCAGGGTGACGGTCTCGCCCACCCCCGGCAGATCGTAGAAGGTGGACATGGGGGCATCGAGCTCATAGCCGACCCCGTTCACGTCCAGCATGAGCTGGGGCGGGTGCTTGAAGACGATCTCGCCGCGCAGTCTGCCGATCATGGGCGGAAGTCCCGCCAGGAGGCCGCCGCGCGCTTGCGGGCGGGAATACCCATGGAGTGGGCATGACAAAGTGCCAAGGCCAAGGCGTCGGCCTCGTCCTCCGAGGGGATGTCGCTCAAATTGAGCAGGATGCTCACCATATGCTGCACCTGAGACTTCTCCGCGCCACCGGTACCGACCACGGCGAGCTTCACCGATTTCGGGCTGTACTCGTGGACCTGAATCCCGGCCTTGAGCCCAGCGCACAGCACCGCCCCGCGCGCCTGCCCGAGCTTGAGGGCGGCGTTGGGGTCGCGGGCAAAAATGAGCTGCTCCACGGCGATCTCGTGGGGCCGATGCTCCGCCACGACCCTGGCAACGCCATCGAAGATGAGCCCGAGGCGCTCCGGCCAGCGATGCCCGCCCACCCGGATGCAGCCGCTCTCGATCCGCCGGCTGTGCATGCCGTCGCTGTCGATTACGCCATAACCCGTGTTGCGGGAGCCCGGGTCGATGCCCAGGATGCGGTGGCGCAGTCGGGGTTCGGTCGGGGCCGGTGGTCTGTCCACGCTGCGGGTCAGGCGTCGAGCTCGGCCATGATCTCGTCGGAGATGTCCGCGTTGTGGTACACCTCCTGCACGTCGTCCAGGTCTTCGAGCGCATCCACCAGCTTCAGCAGCTTCTCCGCCGCGTCCCGATCCAGCGCCGCCTGGGTGGATGCGTTGTAGGTCACCTCGGAAACCTCCGTGTCCAGGCCCGCGCCGTTCAATGCGTCCCGTATCGCGGCGAAGTCCTCTGGCGTGGTGACGACATCGACGGAACCGTCGTCGTTGGTAACCACGTCCTCCGCACCGGCCTCCAGCGCCGCCTCCATCACCGCGTCCTCGTCGGCACCGGGCTGGAAGCTGATGACGCCCTGCTTGGTAAACAGATAGGCCACCGAGCCGTCGGTGCCCAAGTTGCCTCCATGCTTGGAGAAGGCGTGGCGCACCTCGGCGGCGGTGCGGTTCCGGTTGTCGGTCATGCAATCGACCATGACGGCGGTCCCGCCCGGACCATAACCCTCGTACCGGATCTCCTCGTAATTCTCACCCTCTCCGCCGCCCGCACCGCGCTTGATCGCGCGGTCGACCGTATCCCGCGGCATGTTGGCGGCGAAGGCCTTGTCCATCGCCAGGCGCAGGCGCGGATTTGCGTTCGCGTCGCCGCCGCCCTCCCGGGCCGCGACCGTCACCTCACGGATCAGCTTGGTCCAGACCTTGCCGCGCTTCTTGTCCTGGGCGGCCTTGCGATGCTTGATGTTGGCCCACTTGCTGTGACCGGCCATAAAACCCCTCTATCGTCTGGAAAGTGCTGTCAAAGGCGCCCGAATTGTACCATCGTGAGCGAGACCGCAGCACCCGGAGCCTTGCCCGACATAAGGTCCGCCGCGTCCCCGACCGACCGCACGTTCGCGCTCAGGCCGGGTAGGGCACCGCACATCCGCCGAGACCGCAATAGCCGTGGGGGTTCTTGGCCAGGTACTGTTGATGGAAATCCTCCGCGTAGTAGAACTCCGGGGCGGGCAGGATTTCGGTCGTGACGGGTCCAACGCCAGCTGCCTTGAGTGCCGCGCCGTAGCGCTCCCGGCTCTGCTCCGCGGAATCCCGCTGGCTTTCGTCGTAGTAGTAGATTCCCGATCGATACTGGGTGCCGATATCGTTTCCCTGGCGCATGCCCTGGGTGGGATCGTGCGCCTCCCAGAACCGCCTGAGCAGTTCCTGGTAGGTGATCACGGCTGGGTCGAAGACGACCATCACGACCTCGTTGTGGCCGGTCAGGCCCGTGCAGACCTCGTCATAGGTCGGATTGGGGGTGTGACCCGCGGCGTAGCCGACAGCGGTCGAGTAGACGCCCGGCAGTTGCCAGAAGCGCCGTTCCGCCCCCCAGAAGCAACCGAGGCCGAACAGGGCGCGCTCCATCCCCTGCGGGAACGGGGGCTTCACGGCATGGCCGCTGACGAAGTGTCGGTCGGACACCTGCATCGGGTTCGCGCGACCGCGCAGTGCTTGCTCTGGTGTTGGCATTTCGGTCTTTTTTCTGAAACTAAACACGATCGTGGCTCCCAAGCTTGCGGGTGCGTCCAGGGCAGGTTTGCGCGCTTGCAACGCAGCCCGCGGAGGGGGTGTGACAAGTGGAACTCGGTGCGTACGCGTCTGTCGTCTGACAGAATCCCTTCTACCAATGCACAATGTGGGTTCTCGAGTGGATCGGCAAGATGACCCCAGTTGACCGCCTGAAGCTCCTCACGATCGATCTCGACGATACGGTCTGGCCCTGTGTCCCGGCGATTCGGCGGGCTGAGGACGCGCTGTACGCCTGGTTGGAGGTCCGCACTCCCCGTCTCACCGGCTCCCACGATGAGGCGAGCCTGCGCGGGCATCGCAAGAGCGTCGCTCGGTCCAACCCTGGTATCGCCCATGACCTGACCGCCGTTCGGCACGCCTCACTGAGCACGCTGATGCGCGAATTCGGCTACGCCCCGCAGCTTGCCGACGAGGCCATCGCCCTGTTCCTGGAGCGCCGGAACCAGGTCGAGCCGTTCGCAGACGTCATTCCGGCGTTGCGCGAGCTAGGTGCCAGATATCGGCTGGTTTCAGTGACCAACGGCAACTCCGACGTCGCGCAAACGCCCCTGCGCGGCCTGTTTCATCTCTCTCTCACTGCGGCCGGGGTCGGGGCGCAGAAACCGGACCCGGCGCTTTTCCAGGGTGCGCTCGACTGGGCTGGGGTGACGCCCGCCGAGGCGCTCCACTTGGGCGACGATCCGCTCCTGGACGTGGAGGCCGCCCGGCGCATCGGCATGGCGTCGGTGTGGGTCAACCGGGCGGGAACCGCGTGGCCCGAGGATCTGGAGCCGCCGGTGGTGGAGGTGCGCGGCCTGGGAGGGGTCGCGACCTTGCTGGAGGATTCCGCAGTTGGAGTTTGAGCTGCTGGCCTGGGACGGCGCGGCACGGCGCGGCCGACTGACTTTCCCCCGCGGAACGGTCGAGACACCGGCGTTCATGCCGGTGGGCACCTATGGCACGGTCAAGGCCATGACGCCGGAGGAACTCCGGGGGCTCGGTGCCCAGATCATCCTCGGCAACACCTTCCACCTGATGCTTCGGCCGGGCATGGAGATCATCGCCCGCCACGGTGATCTGCATCGATTCATGCACTGGGATGGCCCCATACTGACCGACTCGGGTGGCTTTCAGGTGTTCAGCCTCGGCGAGCTGCGAAAGATCACCGAGCAGGGGGTCCGTTTCAGGTCCCCGGTGGATGGCAGTCCCGTGTTTCTGGGACCGGAGAAGTCGATGGCGGTGCAGCGGACCCTGGGCTCCGATATCGCGATGATCTTCGACGATTGCACCCCGTATCCCGCCGATCGGGCAGAGGTGCGAGGCTCGATGGAGCGCTCCCTGCGCTGGGCGGCGCGCAGCAAGGCGGCCCATGGGGACAGCCCTCATGCCTTGTTCGGCATCGTCCAGGGAGGCATGTACGAGGAGCTGCGCGAAGAGTCGCTAGACGGACTGCTCGAAATCGGTTTCGACGGCTACGCGGTGGGGGGGCTATCGGTGGGCGAGCCGGAGGCCGACCGGTTGCGGGTCCTGGACTTCCTCTCTTCGCGGCTGCCCGCGGACCGCCCGCGTTATCTCATGGGGGTCGGCACCCCCGCGGACATTGTCGAGGCGGTGGTCCTCGGAATCGACATGTTCGACTGCGTCATGCCCACCCGTAACGCGCGCAATGGCCACCTGTTCACGCGCGACGGCGTGGTGAGAATCCGCAACGCGCGCTTCAAGGGCGACACCGACCCGCTGGATTCCGATTGCGACTGCTACACTTGCAGGAACTACAGCCGGGCCTATCTGCACCACCTGGACAAGTGCAACGAGATCCTGGGCTCGCGGTTGAATACCATCCACAATCTCGCCCATTACCAGGCCCTGATGCGCGCGCTGCGCGAGGCGGTGGCCGCTGGTACCCTGAACGCATTTGCGCGCGACTTCCGTGCCTCGAGGGCGGTTACCTAGCGCGTCGGTTCAACTTTGTCCCAGCTGTGTCATAATGCGCGGCTGAATTTCCCCCGGCATGTGCCGGTAATCTTCGTCTAAGTCGAGGACATGCCATGAGCTTTTTCATCTCCGACGCCCTGGCTCAGGAAGCCGCCGCATCGCAGGGTGATCCGCTGCTGGGGCTGCTGTTTCCCATCGGTCTGGTCGTGCTCCTGTACTTTCTGATGATCCGCCCGCAGGTCAAGCGCCAGAAGGAGCACAAGAAGATGGTCGAGGCCCTGACCAAGGGTGATGAGGTCACCACCATGGGGGGGCTGGTTGGACGCATCACGGACCTGGGCGAGAACTTCGCCAAGGTGGAGATCGCCGAGGGCGTCGAGGTGAAGGTTCGCCGCCAGGCGGTGGAGTCCGTGCTGCCCAAGGGGTCGATAAAGGAACTGTGACCCAGACTTCGAGGCGATCTGTGCTGGGGTCGCCGCCCTTCCCGCTTGTACCAAGGCCCTAATTTGGAGCCGGATTCCCGACTGGGATTCGGACGCTCGATGGAATTGCGATGAACCGTTATCCGCTGTGGAAGAATTTGCTGGTCCTGGCCGTGGTGCTGGTCGGGTTGCTCTTTGCGCTGCCGAATCTGTTTCCGCAGAATCCGTCGATCGAGGTAACCGCCGCACGGGGGGGCGCGGTCACGGATGCGACCGTCGGCGAGGTCAAGGCCGCGTTGGAGAACGCCGGCGTCGAGTACAAGGCGGTCGAGCTCCTGGAGGGCGGCAAGGTCCTGGCGCGATTCGACACCTCCGGCGCTCAACTCAAGGGGCAGGCCGCCATCGAGGTCACCCTCTCCGACCGCTACAACAGCGCGCTCACGATCTCGCCGGACCTGCCGGGCTGGGTGCGAGCCCTGGGCATCCAGCCCATGTTCCTGGGGTTGGATCTGCGCGGGGGCATCCACGTCCTGATCGACGTCGACATGGATGCCGCGGTGGATCAGGCCCTGGAGCGCTACAACGGCGACATTCGCACCCTGCTGCGCGACGAGAAGGTGCGTTACCTGACCGTCACCCGCGACGCCGGGCGCATCGCCGTCAAGTTCCGGGATGCCGAGACGCGCGACAAGGCCGAGTCCCTGATCGCCAGGGAGTTCCGCGACCTCGGCCTGGAAACGGGTGAGCAGGGCACCGACTTCTTCGTCTACGCGTCCATGACGCCGGCAGATGAGCTGGCGGTGAAGAAGTTCGCCTTGGAGCAAAACATCACCACCCTGCGCAACCGCGTCAACGCCCTCGGCGTGGCCGAGCCCATCATTCAGCGGCAGGGGGAGCGGCGTATCGTCGTCCAGCTCCCCGGTGCGTCGGATCCGGGCCGCCTGAAGGAGATACTGGGCGCCACCGCGACCCTGGAGTACCGCCTGGTCGACACCGAGCACTCCGTGCAGGACGCGGTGGATGGCCGGGTGCCGGTGGGCAGCAAGCTGTACAAGGATCGCCAGGGCCAACCCGTGCTGCTGCAGCGACGTGTGATCGTGACCGGCGACCAGATCACCGACGCATCCGCCGGCTTCGATCAGCGCAGCGGACAGCCCGCAGTGTTCGTCAGCCTGGACGGACAAGGCGCGCGGCGCATGCGCAACGTCACGACGGAAAACGTGGGCAAGCCCATGGCGGTGGTCTTCATCGAGAACCGTTCCGTCACGAGCATGGTGGATGGCGCGCCCGTGAAGCGCACCGAGCGTACCGAGGAGGTGATCAGCGTCGCCAACATTCTCGAGCCGTTCGGGCGGCGTTTCCAGACCACCGGTCTCGACAGCTCCAACGAGGCACACAATCTGGCCTTGCTGCTGCGTGCCGGGGCACTCGCGGCGCCGATCGAGATCGTCGAGGAGCGGACCATCGGCCCGAGTCTGGGGCAAGACAACATCGACCAGGGCTTCCAGTCCGTACTGATCGGCTTCGTCCTGGTGGTCGTCTTCATGGCCCTTTATTACAAGGTTTTCGGGTTGGTGGCGGATTTCGTGCTGCTGTTGAATCTGGTGCTGATCGTGGCTGTTCTTTCGCTGCTGCAGGCGACTCTCACCCTGCCCGGCATCGCGGGAATCGTGCTGACCGTAGGCATGGCGGTCGACGCCAACGTGCTGATCTTCGAGCGCATTCGCGAGGAAATCCGCAACGGCAATTCTCCGCAGGCGAGCATACACGCCGGGTACGACAAGGCGCTTTCGACCATCGTCGATGCCAACATCACCACGCTGATCGCCGCGGTAGTGCTGTTCAGCTTTGGGACGGGGCCGATCAAGGGCTTCGCGGTGACGCTGTTCATCGGCATCGTCACCTCCATGTTCACCGCCATTCTGGGCAGCCGCGCGCTGGTCAACCTGATCTACGGCGGTAAGCGATTGACTAAGCTCGCCATCTGAGCAGGGGATTCGCATGCACATCTTGCAGGGCTTCAATATCGATTTCATGGGCAAGCGGCGGGCGGCGGTCATCGTCTCCGGCGTGGCGTTGCTGTTGTGCCTGGTCTCGATGGTGGTGCGCGGGTTCAACCTCGGGCTTGACTTTACCGGCGGCACCCTGATCGAGGTCGAATACGAGCAGCCGGTGGAGCTTGCCGACGTGCGTGAGGCCTTGGCGGCGGGAGGCTTCTCGGGTGCGACGGTGCAACACTTCGGCACCCTGCGCGACGTGATGATTCGCCTTGCGCCGCAATTTGACCAGGGGGAGGAGGTCAGTGCCCAGATAAGTGATCGCGTGTATCAGGTCCTGAGCGCGGCGGCCGAAAGCGCGGTGGAACTGCGGCGGGTCGAGTTCGTCGGCCCTCAGGTGGGCGAGGAACTGCGCGAGGACGGCGGGCTCGCGGTGCTGTTTTCCCTCATCGGCATCCTCGTCTACGTCGCTTTGCGGTTTGAATGGCGGTTTTCCGTTGGCGCCGTCGTCGCGATCATCCATGACGTGCTTTTCACGGTGGGCATTTTCTCTATTTTTCAGATCGAGTTCGATCTGCCCGTGCTGGCGGCGGTGCTCGCGGTGATCGGTTATTCCCTGAACGACACCATCGTCATCTTCGACCGCGTGCGCGAGAACTTCCGCAAGGTGCGCAAGGGCACCGTGATCGAGATCATCAACCAGTCGATCAATCAGACTCTGTCGCGCACCTTTATCACCTCAGGCACCACGCTGTTGGTGCTGCTGGCCCTCTTCATCTTCGGCGGCAAGGCGATCAGCGGCTTCTCCCTGGCATTGATCGTTGGCGTCATCGTCGGCACCTATTCGACGATCTATGTGGCGACGGCCGCAGTCGTGGCGCTTGGCGTCAGCCGGGCCGACCTGATGCCGGTGAAAAAAGAGGGGGAGGAACTGGAAGCGATGCCCTGATCCGCGGGCCGCTGCGTCAGGCGCGCAGCGTGTCTCCGAGGTGAGGGCGAAGCTTGGCGATGATGGCCGCGTGGACCTTGACGTTGCCTGCCACGAGGTTGCCCGTTTCCATGTAACGGTCGCCACCGGCGAGATCGGTCACTGTCCCGCCGGCCTCCGCCACCAGCAGGGCGCCGGCGGCGAAGTCCCACTGGGCAAGGCCAAGCTCCCAGAAACCGTCGAGCCGACCCGCTGCGACATAGGCGAAGTCGAGGGCGGCGGAGCCGGGGCGGCGAATTCCAGCCGTTTCCTGGATCATGTCCTTAAACATGCCCATGTAGGCGTCCAAATGGCCGTGGTCGCGGAAGGGAAATCCGGTGCCGATCAAGGCGCCTTCGAGCCCAAGTCGAGCGGAGACTCGCAGCTTTCTGTCGTTCAGCAGCGCACCCTGGCCGCGACTGGCGGTGAACAGCTCCTCGCGAAGAGGGTCGTAGACCACCGCGTGCTCGAGCCGTCCTCGATATTTGAGCGCGATCGAGACCGAGTACTGAGGGAAACCGTGCAAGTAATTGGTGGTGCCGTCCAGGGGGTCGATCACCCACTCGAAGTCCCCGCCGACGTGCTTGCCGCTTTCCTCCGCCAAGATCGCGTGATCGGGGAACTTGCTGCGCAGCTCGTGGATGATCGCCTCCTCGGCGCTGCGATCCACCTCGCTGACGAAGTCGTTTCGGCTCTTGGTCGTGACCGCGACCTGGTCGAGGCGCTCGGCGTAGCGCAGCAGGATGCGACCGGCGCTGCGCGCCGCGCGGGTAGCGATGTTGAGCATGGGGTGCATCGGGGAAAGATACTCCATGCGCGCCCTGTATCAAAGCTTGACAATGAAGCGATATTCTGAAGAAGTTCGGCGGCCATGACGAACTCCCCCCTTTCGCTACTCGACCGGATCCGCTTTGTGCTCGTGGAGACAACCCACCCGGGGAACATCGGCGCCGTGGCACGAGCGATGAAGACCCAATGCCTGCGCCGCCTTGAGCTGGTGCGGCCTCGCCACTTCCCGAACGCGGAGGCGTTGGCGCGGGCCTCCGGGGCGGATGATCTTCTCGCGGCGGCCGGCGTTCATCAGGACCTGGTGGGGTCGCTTGCGGGTTGTCGGCTGGTGGTGGGCTCCAGCGCCCGTCTGCGCGCGATCGAGTGGCCCCTGTTGGAGCCGAGGGAGTGTGCGGAGCGCCTGCTCGACGAGGCGGCCGAGGGTGAGGTCGCCCTGGTGCTGGGGCGGGAGAGCTCCGGTCTCACGAACGACGAGCTCGCCCGGTGCCATTATTTGGTCAATATCCCCGTCAACCCGGAATTCAGCTCGTTGAACCTGGCGGCCGCGGCCCAGGTCTTCGCCTACGAGCTCCATCGCACGCTGCGTGAGCGCGAGGGCCTACGGCTGGTGGACGTACCCAGGGATCTCGCGCCGGCGGAGGTCATGGAGGGCTTCCACCAGCACCTTGCCCAGGCGCTGGTGGACCTCGGGTTCAGCGATCCCGACCAGTCAAGCAAGCTGCTGCGGCGGCTGCGGCGGCTATTCAACCGCGCGCGACCCGACCGAATGGAGCTCAATATCCTGCGGGGCATTCTCAGCGCGGCGCAGGGCCGTAAGACATCCGATCGGTTCCGCAAGCCCGGAGACGAAATCCACAGGGCTACAATGGGCAACGACCCGGCGAGTGAGTGAGGTTCGAGGAGTATTTGATGTTCGACCGATTGCGCGAAGACATCGCCTGCGTGTTCGAGCGGGACCCCGCAGCGCGCAACGCGTTCGAGATCCTCACCACCTATCCCGGTCTGCACGCCGTGATGATGCACCGCCTCTCGCACGGCTTGTGGAAGCGCGGATTCAAATGGCTCGCCCGCTTTATTTCCAACGTCGCCCGGCTGTTCACGGGGATCGAGATCCATCCCGGGGCCCAGATCGGGCGCCGCTTCTTCATCGATCACGGCATGGGGGTCGTGATCGGGGAGACGGCCGTAATCGGTGAGGATTGCACCCTCTACCATGGGGTTACGCTGGGCGGCACGAGCTGGGACAAGGGCAAACGCCATCCCACCCTCGGCCGCGATGTGGTCGTGGGCGCGGGTGCCAAGGTGCTCGGTCCGATCGAGATCGGTGACGGGGCCCGTATCGGCTCCAACGCGGTGGTGGTGAAGGCCATCGCGCCGGGTGCTACCGTGGTGGGGGTACCCGGCCATGTCGTCGGGCCGCGCCCCACTGACGCAGAGCTCGAGCGCCGGGCGGTGACGGCCGAACGCATCGGCTTCGACGCCTATGGCGCCACCCGGGACGCGCCCGACCCTGTCGCGCACGCGATCAACTGCATGCTCGATCACATTCACCTCATGGATCAGCGCATGGAGGCCATGTCCAAGGCCCTTGAACAGCGCGGGATCACGGGTCACTTCAATCACCTGCCGGACCTAGAGGCGTGCGAAATCGTTTCCACAGCAGAGGAACCCGCGGGTGAGGGGACAACGCAAGCCCCGGCCGACGGCTCCGAGAAGGTTAAATCCGATCTCTGAGGCGCATGGCAACGCGCAACCGTATCCGCTGACCAATGCGCAAGGTCCCGCGCCATGGGGTTCCCCAGCGCACCGGAACTGGACTCTTTCGGCATATCCTTGTATTCTTATCTACTACTCTAGCGCCAGCCCTATCAGCGGGCTTCTTCGCGTGCAAAGCCCACTAATACTTGATCGCTTTTGTCGGGTATTGTAGGCTACCACCGGTTTCCAGTGGCAGGAGCATCTTCAAACGTGAGACTCACCACCAAAGGTCGTTACGCGGTTACCGCCATGTTGGACTTGGCGATTCATCATGGCAACGGGCCCATATCCCTCGCGGATATCGCCCAGCGTCAGGGCATCTCCCTCTCCTACCTCGAACAGTTATTCTCCAGGCTGCGCAGACGGTCGCTGGTTTCGAGCGTCCGCGGCCCCGGCGGTGGGTATAACCTGGCGCGCACCGCAGCGGAGATCCATGTCGCCGAGGTGATTGCTGCGGTGGACGAGAACGTGGACACGACCCGTTGCGGCGGGGCGCACAATTGTCAGAACAACGGTCCCTGCCTGACCCATGACCTCTGGCACGACCTCAGCGCTCGCATCTACGAATACCTCAACTGCATCAGCCTTCAGGACCTGGTCGATCGCAAGGGCGTCCAGACTTCGTCGGAACGGCAGGGACGACCCGAAGTCAGCCTGGACGGGTTTCACGGTCGCCGGGTCAGCGCGGGCGCCTGACCGGACGTCGGGACCGAGCGCATTCGGAGTTTGAGATGAAGTTACCCGTCTACATGGACTACTCGGCGACGACCCCTGTGGACCCGAGGGTTGCCGAGAAGATGTGCAGCTGTCTGACCTTGGAAGGGACCTTCGGCAACCCGGCTTCCCGCTCCCACGCTTTCGGCTGGAGTGCGGAGTCGGCGGTGGAGGAGGCACGCCGCGAGGTCGCGGCATTGGTCAACGCCGATCCCAAGGAGATCGTCTGGACCTCTGGAGCCACGGAGTCAGACAACCTCGCGCTGAAGGGCGCGGCCCACTTCTACCAGAAGAAGGGCAAGCACATCATTACCTGCAAGACCGAGCACAAGGCGGTGCTCGATACCTGTCGTCAGCTCGAGCGAGAGGGTTTCGAGGTCAGCTACCTCGACCCCGAGCCGAGCGGCCTGATCGACCTGGGCAAGCTGGAGGACGCCATGCGTGAAGACACCACGCTGGTGTCCATCATGCACGTCAACAACGAGATCGGCGTCATCCAGGACATCGAGTCCATCGGTGAGATCACCCGTTCCCGCAAGGTGCTCTTCCATGTCGACGCGGCGCAGAGCACCGGCAAGGTGCCGATCGATCTTGAGCGCCTAAAGGTCGACCTGATGTCCTTTTCCGCCCACAAGACTTACGGCCCCAAGGGCGTCGGAGCCCTGTACGTGCGACGCAAGCCGCGGGTGCGCATCGAGGCGCAGATGCACGGCGGCGGCCATGAGCGCGGCATGCGCTCCGGCACCCTTGCCACCCACCAGATCGTCGGCATGGGCGAGGCATTTCGGATCGCGCGGGAGGAAATGTCGGCGGAGAACGAGCGTGTCCTCGCTTTGCGCCAGCGGTTCTGGAACGGCATCAGGGACATGGAGCAGGTATTCCTGAACGGCGACGAGGAGCATCGGGTCGCCGGCAACCTGAACGTCAGCTTCGCCTACGTTGAAGGTGAGTCCCTCATCATGGCGCTCAAGGATCTGGCGATGTCTTCGGGTTCCGCATGCACCTCCGCGAGTCTTGAGCCGAGCTATGTGCTGCGTGCGATCGGCAGAGATGACGAACTCGCCCACAGCTCGCTGCGCTTCACCTTGGGGCGCTTCTCGACCGAGGAGGAAGTGGACTACGCGATCGAGAAGATCCGCAGCCAGGTGGGCAGGCTACGTGACCTCTCCCCCCTATGGGACATGTACAAAGACGGCATCGACCTCAAGTCGGTGCAGTGGGCCGCCCATTGACGGCGTCCGGACCGGCGTCGCCGGTCCTTACCAGAGGTGAGCAAGCATGGCTTACAGTGACAAGGTCCTGGATCACTACGAGAATCCCCGCAACGTGGGGACCTTCAACAACGCCGATCCCAGCGTCGGAACGGGCATGGTCGGCGCGCCGGCCTGCGGCGACGTCATGCGACTGCAGATCAAGGTCAACGAGCAGGGCGTAATCGAGGATGCGCGCTTCAAGACCTACGGCTGCGGTTCGGCGATTGCGTCGAGCAGCCTGCTGACGGAGTGGGTGAAGGGCAAGACCTTGGCCGAGGCGCAGGAGATCAAGAACCAGGAGATCGCCGACGAGCTCGCCCTGCCCCCGGTGAAGGTGCATTGCTCGGTGCTCGCAGAGGACGCCATCAAGGCGGCGATCCAGGACTACGAGAAGAAGCGCGGCTGCTGAGCCGGGCCGCGCGGAGGATCGGGAGAAGGGCGCTTCAGGCCGAACACAAACGGAAACTCGAATCATGGGAATCTCGATGACGCCGGCGGCGGCCGATCATGTCCGCAAGTTCCTGGCTGGCAGGGGCAAGGGCGTCGGCATCCGGCTTGGCGTGCGCACCTCGGGCTGCTCTGGTATGGCCTACGTGCTGGAGTTCGCTGATGAGCTGGAGGAGGAGGACCTGGTCTTCGAGGATCATGGCGTCAAGGTGATCGTTGATCCGAAGAGCCTCATCTACCTGGACGGCACGGAGCTTGACTACACCAAGGAAGGCCTCAACGAGGGGTTCAAGTTCAACAACCCCAACGTCAAAGACAGCTGCGGTTGCGGCGAGAGCTTCAACGTCTGAGCTCGCCCCGGCTCGGCACACGCGCAAGTGTTGGACCTCTCGAAAAACCACTTCGAGCTGTTCGGGCTGCCAGAGGTCTTTTCCATGGATCTCGCCCTGCTGGCGGAGCGCTACCGGTCCCTGCAGAAAACGCTGCACCCAGACCGGTTCGCCGCCGCGGGGGATCGTGAGAGGAGGCTCTCGCTGCAGGCCTCTACCCGCGTAAACGAGGCATACCAGACCTTACGGGATCCCCTCTTGCGAGCCCAGTATCTCCTTGCCTTGCGCACGGGAGAGGTCGGCGGAAAGAATGAGACGACGCGGGATACCGCATTTCTGATGGAGCAGATGGAACTGCGTGACGCGCTGTCGGCGGCCAAGTACGCGGCAGATCCTGTTGGCGCGGTGGGCGCCGTCTTAGACCAACTCGGCGAGCTATCCAGGACGCTTACGGGTGCGCTCGGAGATTGCCTGGACGAGCCAACCGCGGAGCGGCTTGCACAGGCGCATGAGTTGGTGGTCAAGCTGCAGTTCGTCGAGAAATGCCGAGTCGAGGCCGAGCAGTTGGAGGCGGACTTCGAGGACGCCCTATAGCTGGCGAGGGAAAGCCCGTATCGGACGGGCGCCGCAGTCCTTCACGAGCGAATCCTGCCGCGATCTCACGGAGCGTCCGGATCCGTCGCGACTCGGCTTCGCGGGTGCTGGATGCGCAACGCGGGTTGGTCGGCAACATCACACGGGAAGGCCCCGCGCTTGGCGTGGCTCTTGGCGACCCTCGGGCCATTATGGCCCGCCCGCCGCTGTTGCGAGTGGGGACGCGTTCCAATCCGGGAGGATGAATGGCATTACTTCAGATCGCCGAGCCGGGCCGCTCAGCGGCGCCACACCAGCATAGGCTGGCGGCGGGTATCGACCTGGGTACGACCAACTCGCTCGTCGCGACGGTCCGCAGCGGACGGGCGGAGACCTTGCCGGACGAGCAAGGCCGGCACATGCTCCCCTCCGTGGTGCGCTTCGCCGAGAACGGGGTGGAAGTCGGGTATGCCGCCATGGCGGTCGCTACCGAGGATCCGCTGAACACCGTCGCCTCGGTCAAGCGTCTCATCGGGCGCGGCGTCGGGGACGTGAAGGCCCTGGGCTCGCGGCTCCCCTACGAGTTCGTGCGGACGGAAGGGCCGGTTCCGCGCATCCGTACCCGGCGCGGCGACCTGAGTCCGGTCGAGGTCTCGGCGGAGATCCTCCGGGTGCTGGCGGCACGGGCAGAAGGCGTCCTGGGCGGAGACCTTACGGGCGTCGTGATCACGGTGCCGGCTTACTTCGACGAAGCCCAGCGGCAGGCTACGAAAGACGCGGCGAGCCTTGCCGGTCTCAAGGTCTTCAGGCTGCTGAGCGAGCCGACCGCCGCGGCCGTGGCTTACGGTCTGGACCAGGATGCGGACGGTGTGCACGCCGTCTACGACCTCGGTGGAGGCACCTTCGACATCTCGATCCTGCGATTGCGCCGAGGGGTGTTCGAGGTATTGGCGACCGGAGGCGACTCCGCCCTCGGCGGCGACGACATGGATCGCTTCCTGGCCCGTTGGATCATGGAACGGGCGGGAATCGGCCACGACCAACAGGATCACCGCCTCCTGCGCCGATTGCTGCGGGATGCCTGCGCCGCCAAAGAGGCGCTATCCTCGTCCGACGCGGCACCACTGGCAATCACCTTGCCCGACGGCTCGGTCTGGGAGGGGGAGATCGAGCGAGCGACCTTCGATCAACTCGTGGATCCGCTGATCTCCAAGACCATCGCGGCTTGTCGGCGAACCCTGCGGGATTCGGGGCTGCGCGCGGACGAAATCAAGGACGTGGTCATGGTCGGGGGTTCGACGCGTGTGCCGCGTGTGCGGGAACGGGTCCGCGAGTTCTTCGGTAACGAGCCCCTGGTGGATATCGACCCCGACCGGGTGGTGGCCATCGGCGCGGCGCTGCAGGCTGACGTTCTGGCTGGGAACAAGCCTGATGACGAGATGCTGTTGCTCGATGTGATTCCCTTGTCCCTTGGGTTGGAGACCATGGGTGGTCTGGTCGAGAAGATCATTCCGCGCAATACGACCATTCCCGTGGCACGGGCGCAGGAGTTTACTACCTTCAAGGACGGCCAGACCGCGATGGCGGTCCATGTGTTGCAGGGGGAGCGCGAGCTGGTCAGCGATTGCCGCTCCCTTGCCCGCTTCGAGCTGCGCGGCATCCCGCCCATGGTGGCGGGAGGCGCGCGCATCCGGGTGGCCTTCGAGGTGGACGCGGACGGTCTCCTGAGCGTGACCGCCGTCGAGCAGAGCCGCGGCGTCAAGGCTCAGGTGGAGGTCAAGCCCTCGTACGGGCTCACGGACAATGAGATCGAGTCCATGCTCAAGGACTCCCTGGCCCACGCCGGTGACGACCTGATCGCGCGGCGCCTGCGCGAGCAGCAGGTCGAGGCGCGGCGGACGATCGAGGCCCTGCGCTCGGCCCTGGCCGGCGATGGTGATCGCCTGCTCGATGCCGACGAGCGCCAGCGCATCGATGAGGCGGTGGTCGCCCTGGAACGCACCGCTGCCGGAGACGATGCGGATGCGATCAAGGTCGCGACCGAGATTCTGGAGAAGGTCTGCGAGGGCTATGTGGAGCGACGCATGAACGCGAGCATTCACGACGCCATGGCGGGCCACAAGGTTGAAGAGTTCGAGTGATGACGAAACTGGTTTTTCTGCCGCACGAGGAGATTTGTCCCGAGGGGGCCTTGATCGAGGTCGAACCGGGCGTGAGCATCTGCGACGCCGCGCTGCAGAACGGCATCGAGATCGAGCACGCGTGCGAGAAGTCCTGCGCCTGCACGACCTGCCACGTCATCATTCGCGAGGGATTCGATTCACTGGAGGAGGCGGCGGAGGGCGAGGAGGACATGCTCGACAAGGCATGGGGCGTGGAGCCGGAATCGCGCCTCAGCTGTCAGGCCATCGTTGGCGACGAGGATCTGGTGATCGAGATTCCGAAGTACACCATCAATATGGTGTCAGAGCATCATTGACTCGCTTTCGCCACCAGAATCGATGACACTAAAATCTCGCTCTCCGTTGTAACAAAGTCAGCCCGGAGGATGTTCCATGGGCCTCAAGTGGACCGATACCCTCGATATCGCCATCGCGTTGGACGAGGCGCATCCCGATGTGGATCCGCGTTACGTCAATTTCGTCGATCTACGCGAATGGGTGATGTCGCTCTCCGAGTTCGACGACGACCCGGCGCACTCCGGAGAAAAGATCCTAGA
Organism: uncultured Chromatiaceae bacterium; assembly: GCA_964395315.1. GTDB lineage: Bacteria > Pseudomonadota > Gammaproteobacteria > Chromatiales > Chromatiaceae > CAVORB01. The sequence continues at coordinate 34,149 of CAYNBI010000005.1, forward strand.
GGCCATTCAAGTGGCCTGGATAGAGGAGCGCGAGTGATGCTCGGGGCTACTCGGCTCTGACCGGCTGCGGTCAGCACTGCTCCCAGGGGAGTCCGCGAAAACGCCAGCCGCCTTGGGTGCTGCGGTGGTGATGCTCGTCAAGATCCCCTTCGAATCCTTCGTCGATGTGGAAGACGTTCCGCATGCCGCTCGCGATCAGGGCCTTGCCGGCCTCCAGCGAGCGCTTGCCGCTGCGGCAGATCAGGATCACGGGCGTGCACGGATTCTCGGAGGAGCACACGGCTCCGCCGAGCAGAAGCTTGCGAATCTCTGTGTCGAAGTGCTCGTTGACCGTCCAGTCCGGCTCGTCGATCCAGGGTACGTGGACGGCCCCACTGGGGTGGCCGACGAACAGGTACTCCATGGTGGAGCGGATGTCGACGAGGATGGCCGTCGGATCGTCGTGCAGTATCTGCCAGGCCTGCTGGGGGGTGAGGCTCTTGGGGCCGGAGTCGCTCATAGCGGGGGATCCTCTTGGTGGTGCTTTCGACGTTCTCGACTGACGCATCGATACTAACCGTTGTCCGCAACGCCCGGAAGGGCGATGGCGGACGGCGCGGCGCAGCGAAAAACCCGCCGCTCATGGCCGGGAGCTTACCTGAACGCGCATGCGAGCCTTGAGGAGACGGATGGCGGCGATCACTGACAGCGGCAGCCCTCAACCCCTACCCGCCACGCTCAGGGATCGGTTGCTGGCGGTGTTTCTCTATCTCATCTCGCGGCTTCCCTTGACCTCGCTACAGGGGCTCGGATGGCTGTTTGGCTACGTCCTGGACAAGATCCCCAACAAGCAACGGCGTAACGCCCTGATCAACATCGAGCTGTGTTTTCCTCACTTCAGCCGCGAGCAGGCGCTGGCGTTTCGCGCCCGCTCCCTGCGCGAGAACGGCAAGACCTATTTCGAGATGGCCTACCTGCTGTTACGGCCGGCCGACAAGGTTCTGTCCCTGATCAAGGGCGTCTCCGGGGGCGAGTTCGTGCGGCGGGAGGACGGTCGAGGGTTGATCGTGCTTTCGCCTCACCTGGGTGCCTGGGAACTCGCGGGTCTGTACCTGTCGTCCCTTGGACCTACGACGACCTTGTACAAGCCGCAAGAGCTGCTCGATGCGCTCATCTTCGAGGCGCGGGGACGTGCCGGGGCGGTTCTGGTTCCGACCGATGCGCAGGGCGTTCGCCGGATCATGCAGGCACTCAAGCGTGGCGAATCCGTGGGCATCCTACCGGATCAGGAGCCCAAGGCTCACCGGGGTGCCGTCTTCGCCCCCTTCTTCGGGGTTCCGGCCTTCACCATGCTTTTGGTTTCGCGTTTGGCCCGTAAGACGGGCTCCCGCGTCGTGTTCATGTTCGCCGAACGGCGCGCCGGAGGAGCTGGTTTCCACATCCATTGCCTGCCCGCCCCGGACGGCATCGACGCGGAGGACGAAGAGGCCGCGGCCAGCGCGCTCAATCGCGGTGTGGAGCAATGCATTGCGGTCTGCCCCGAGCAGTACATTTGGCCGTACAAGCGCTTCCGCCACCGCCCTCAGGGCATGGAGAAGTTGTACCGGGGTAAGCTTTGAATCCCGTCGGCGCGAATGGCCGGAAAGGAGGCGGGGTGACCCCGTCCAGCCGTGGACGGGGCCGGTGCCGGTGTCAGTCGATCTCGGCGGTCGCTGAGTCGCTCTCGCCCTTGTTGTCGGTCCAACTGAGCTCGATGGTGTCACCCTTCGCCGCCCCGGTGAACTTGAAGGCGATGTAAGGGTTCTTGGAGACGCCGCCGCTCCACAGCGCCGTCATGACCGTCTGGTCCTTCCACTTGCACACCACCTCCTGGATGAAATGCGCGGGGATGACCTCGCCGGTCTTCTTGTCCTTGCGCAGGCCCGTCTCCATCGGGTGACTCATCAGGGCCTTGACCTCGGTGACGTCGCCCTTGAGTTTGGCGCGAGCTTTGATCGTGTTTGCCATTCTTTGCTACCTCGCAATCGAATTCGCTGTAAGGGATCAGCCGCCGCAGCCGCCGATCGTGACCTTGACCTCTTTGGCCGCGCTCATGACTTTGTCGCCCGCCTTGACCACGGCGATGACGTTCGCGGTCTTCGCCATCTTGATGCGGGTGGAAACGAAGCCGACTGCGCCCGCGCCCAGATCGAACGAGGCGATCAACGGGGTCTGATTGCCAGCAGCGATGATGGCGATGGAACTGATGCCTTCCAGGTCGGATTCGACCGTCACCGGGACCACGGCACCGTTTTCCGCGATGTCAGGCGCCTTGATCTTGATCGCATCGCTGGCCTCATGGGTGTTGCTGCCGAGCAGCGCGTTAAGGGCGTCGTCGAGGTTTTCCGCCTTGAAGGCCGCCTCGGGCCAAGCCGCGAGGACCGCGCGCGGCGTCAACAGGCCGGCGCCGACCGCTACACCGACCGCGCCCGCGGCCAGAGAGCCTTTCAGCAGGATTCTGCGTTTTGCGTCGATCATGAATTATCTCCTGTCGAGCAATGTCTAGGGGTTTACGGGATGGGTTGGACTGACGACCCTGTCGTCGTGGTACTTCGGCCAGCACGCGGGCTCGCCGCTGGGAGGCATCCGTTTGAGGCCTGCATGCAGAAGGCTTGACCGTCCAAAACGATCGGCAACATCAAGCCGCCGCGATGCCGGGGGCAGGTGTAGTGACCGCCGCGCTCGAAAGGACAGCAACTAAAAACAGCCTCCGGGTTATCTAGGATCAAACCCGCGGCCTTCCTCCTGGTGCATGCCAATTCTTTCTTCTCGTCATTAGGAAGCGAACCGGGCGAAACGCCCTCTGCGCGCGGGGACAGGGCCTTGAAGCCTCTGATCCCCGTCCGAACCCAGGGCTTTTCTTGGGTTCGGGCGTCGCTCCGGATTCGGTTCTTGCTCAAGCCCGGTAAGCTTAACCTACCGGGAGAGCGGTGCAAACAGCTTTCGACCTTCCTAACCCTCTTCCCTGCCCCGGCGCTTGCCTTCCTCTTCTTCCGCTTCTTTTTCCTCCTTGAGCGTTTCCAGCCTTGCCTGGGCCTGTGAGGCATCCTGAAAGCTCGCGTTAGGTTGTTTGAGGGCGAGCTCCAACTGAAGAATCGCGGGCTCGAGCTCCCCTTCCGAGTAGTAGGCCTCGGCGCGATACATATGGGTCGCCGCACGCTGGCCGGATTTGAGCGCCGCGTCTGCCATCAACCGGTAAAGGTAGGTCTGGCCCGGGCGTATGCGCTCTAGCTGCTTCAGCACATTGAGGGCGTTCGCCGGTTGTCCGGTCGCCATCAGCGCCTTCGCGTACGCGATCCGGAGCGGCATGTTCTCCGGACGCAGCCCGGACGAGGTGCGCAGCTTCACGACCGCCTCGTTGCCATTGCCGCGCTGCATATCGAGCTCGGCGTCCAGGATGATGAACTCGGCCTGGTTCGGATGGGCCGATACCAGTTGCTGCACCTGTTCGGAGGCCGCAGCCGTCTGATTGGCGCGGGCCAAAGCGGAGGCGTATCCGTACCGTTCCGCGACCTCGTTGCGATAGCGGTTCTGGTTGAGCGTGGCGCGGAAGTGGCTCACGGCCTTGGCCGGGTCCTTGTAGGACCTCTCGCGTAGGCGGGCTCGGGTCAGATGAAAGCGCAAATCATCCGCTCGCTGCTTCGCGCCGTAGCTCTCCGCCCGTCCGAGGGCGTCTGCAATCCGATTCGTGGTCACGGGGTGGGTTCGCAGGAACTCCGGGGCGTCGGTCTCGTACAGACGGCTGGCCTTGGACATGCGCTCGAAGAAACCAGGCATGGCGTAGGTATCGAAGCCCGCCTCGGCAAGCGTGGCGATGCCCACGCGGTCGGCCTCCTTCTCGTTTTCGCGGGTGAAGTTGATCTGACGCTGGGCCGCCGCCGCTTGTACGCCGGCGACCGCGGCGGCGCCGACGTTGGCGTCGACCTGGGCACCGAGGATTGCGGCCGCGATGAGCAGGGCCGTCGCGGGGATGCTGAGCTGCTGCTGGTCCTCGAACGCACGCATCAGGTGGCGTTGGGTTACGTGGGCAATCTCGTGCGCCATGACCGCCGCGAGCTCGCTCTCGCTCTCGCTCGCCAGCACCAGCCCGGAGTACACCCCGATGTGTCCGTCTGGCCCGGCGAAGGCGTTGATGACGGGCTCGTCGATCAGAAAAAAGGAGTAACGACCCGCGCCGGTACCGCTCGCCGCTACCAGGCGGCGACCCAGGCTCTCGATGTAGTCCGTCAGCAGCGGGTCCTCGATCACCGGCAGGGCCTCGCGGACGCTGCGCATGAATGCGCGGCCGAGCTGGCGCTCCTCGCCCATAGACATCAGTGTGTCGGCGGAGCTTCCGAAGTCCGGGAGCGCAAAAGGCTCCGCGCTGACCGTCGCGGACCCCGTCCCGGCGGACAGGGTCAGGGACAGAACGAGTGCGGCGCCGCGTCTGATGCAGGACTTCGGTTTCATACGACCCACTGAGAACGGTGCGGGGCGCTGGAGTTCCCGCGTACGCCGCGGCAGTGCCGGCGTGCAGCGGCGAGATCCTTGATGAAGGAAGCTCGAGCGGTCGGGTTTCCGATTGCGCCTGGGACCGGCTTGCCAGTTTCAATTGTGCCTGAGCGCGCGGCCGAAAGATTGAAAAAATTGTGAACCTGCTCGTTGGGTCGACGGCCGTTGCGCCTGCGGATCGTGGTCGTGAGGAATCAGTTGAGCTGGATCCGTTGCCCCCAAGGGACCTTGCTCTTTCCCTTGACCAGCCAGATCACCGGGTAGGGAGGCTCTTTCGCGGGGAAGGTTCCCTGGGCGTCGGAAAAGTAAACCAGAAGGTCGGGTCTCGCGCCCGCCCGCTCGACCCAGTCGAAGACGGGCACGAAGCTGGTGCCGCCGCCGCCCTTGACCTCAGCCGGTCGCTTGAACGCCTCCCAGGCCTCGAACACCCAGGGCGCCCCCTCGCACAGCTTGGCGTCGCAGGGCAGCAGGGTGATTCGCGCCCGCACCTGGCCCTTGAGCGCGTCGATCTCGTCGATGAACTCCTCCATCTCGCTGTCCTTGATCGAGCCCGAGGTGTCGACCGCGACCACCAGGTCGAGCTGCTGGCTGCGCAGGCTCGGGAGGATGAAGTCCCCCTCGCGCCGCGAGGGGCGCATATAGCTGTAGTCGTCGCGGGCGATCGCCGTCATGTACCGCGCGAGCAGCATGCGCCACGGCAGCTGTGGCTGAAGCAGGTGGTCGATCATGCGCGCCAGCTCGCCGCCGAGCCTGCCGTGCTGCATGGCCTGCTGGGCCGCCCCCGCCATGCGTTGCTGCCACTGGATGCTGAGGGTCTCCTGCTCGTCCGGGGTCAGGGGCGGAGGCTGGGGCGCGCCGCCCTGGTCGGGATCGGCCTCGGCTTGTGCGCCGCTGGGGTCGGGGTCGTTGTCCGGCCGAGAGCCGCCCCCCTGCGCATCCTTGTCCGGCCTGTCCTGTCTGGAGCGCTCCTGCAGGTCGTTCTCGCGCATCCCGGCGTCGCCGCGCGCTCCCTGGTTGTCCTGGTCGTAGGCGTGCTTGTCCAGGGTCTCGGATTGGTCGTTGTCGTCCAGGAGGGGGTAGATCTCCTCCGCCGTCATGCCCTTGAACATCGGCATGTGCAGGGCGTTGGCCGGGGCCTTGAGCCCGTCGTCCATGAGCAGCGGGTTGATGGCGTAGTCGCAGGCGAGATCCCACTTGTGCTTCGTACGGTGCTGGCGCCGGGCGAAGTGGGACAGGGCGCAGTGCAGGGCCTCGTGGGCGAGCATGAACTGGGTCTCGTCCATGCTCAGGCGGCCGATGTACTCGGGGTTGTAGTAGAAGGCGCGGGCGTCGGTAGCGGTGGTCGCGCACCAGTCCGGCTTCGCCGCGTGCATCGGCAGGCGCAGCACCAGGGCGCCGAGGAAGGGCTTGTCGAGGATCAGGCGCGTTCGCGCCGCCGCGAGTTTGGTCTCGATCGCCCCGATGTCGATGGACATGGTCACTGAAACGCGTCCAAGCCGCTGTCGCCGCTACTCGAAGAGCATTACGTCGGAGATCGCCTGGGCCCAGTCGGCGAAGGCGGGGACCTCGAACAGCTCGTTGCCGATGGCCCGGTGCAGATCCGAGACCAGCATCACGCCCATCTCGCGCTGCGGGAAGCGGCCCGCATACTTGAGGATGTTGCCGATCGCAAACTGGGCGTTGTCGCCGGCGCGGGCGCGGATCGCTCGACCCACCAGCGCGGCGGCGACGGCGTACTGCAGATCGATCTCCCGCGGCACCGGTACCTCGTCCCCGGCGATGATGGCATCCAGATCGGGCATCTGGTCCAGGCTGTTGACAAATGCGTGCAGCTCGATCCCGGCGGCGGGGCCCACGCACGCCTGCAGCGTACCCTGCAGCAGCGCGGCGTGGTCTTCGAATTTCCGCAGGCCGCGGTGCGCAAACTCCCAGGAGCGGGGAGAGGGGAAGGCCACCGGATTGTGGGCCGGGTCGAAGTCGAACAGCAGCTCGGGACGGAATCTAAGGAAGGCGATCACTCGCTCGTCGATGCCGTTCGCGTACGCCCAGGCCACCCAGTCGTCGAGGTGGACCTCTACCTCGAAGTGGGAGAAGCGGTTAGCCAATGGGGCCGGCATCGTGTAGGTGACGCCGCGGTCGCCCTGGCGGTTGCCGGCGGCGAATATCGCCCAGTGGTCGGGCACCTGATATTCGCCCAGGCGGCGATCCAGAATGAGCTGGTAGGCGGCCGCCGAGACCGCGGGCGGCGCCGAGGTGATCTCGTCCAGGAACAGGATTCCCCGTGGCCCGTGGCGCTCGGTATCCGGAAGGATTGACGGCACTGCCCAGTCGACCCGGTCCCCTGCCCGGAATGGGATACCCCGTAGGTCGCTGGGCTCCATCTGGGACAGCCGGATGTCGATCACGGGCACACCGTGCTCGGCGGCGACTTGGGCCACCATCTGCGACTTGCCGACGCCCGGCGGGCCCCAGAGCATGACGGGGGTGTGATGACCTTCCGACGTGCTCAGGAACTCACGGTTCAAAACGCGTAGTAGTTGTGCGGGACGCATGTTCTCGAGTCTGCCTCGATCCTGATCCATTGAAGTGCGGGCGGCCCCGGGGGGCTCGCCCAGCGGGGAGCGAGAGGAGAGCTTAGCGCTCCGACCACAAGTGCTCTATGCATGCGTAGGTATGACTGCGCGTCGTGATTCACAACCCCTTTGCGCCCATTAGAAAAACGGAGTATTCTTATGCCCCTTACGCTTCCCGGGATGGTCCCACGGGAGGCGCAGAATCGTCTCGCGACGAGAGAAAGAGATGCCGCGCGTCAACGGGCGAGATTCGCAACCGGCCCCGGGGGCACGCACGGCGAAGATCCAAAAGACTTAGACCTCTTTATTGGTAATGCTCGGAGACCGGATATGAATCAGTTTTACTACGACGCCGTGACCAAGATGGAGCAGATGGGTGTCGACGACGAGTACATCCAGGGTTGGCAGTGTGGCTTCCTCCAGAACCCGAAGCGCGAAGAGCAGCGTCTCACCGACGCCTACGAGGCGGGTTACGCCGACGGCGAGGAGAAGAACACCGACAACTTCGCCGACTGGGCGAAGAACTGATCCCGGTTAGACCGGACAGCACCCCCCGGCCGCTCGCAAGCGTGAGTTCCGGGGCAAAGCCGCCACGGGCGTTGCGGTAAACGGAAAAAGGCGGGGCTAACCCGCCTTTTTTTGTGCCCTCCACGATCGTGTCGACAAGCACCCCCATCGCGCCCGGCGGTTCGGCGTCAGCGGCATGAGTTCGCAAACCCACAGATTGCGGGAACTGCTCCATGGCCCCGAGCTGTTGCGCATGCCGTGCTGTTTCGACGCCCTGTCCGCGCGCCTGATCGAGCGCGCGGGCTTCCCCTTGACCTTCATGAGCGGCTTCGCTGTGGCCGCGGCTCGCCTCGCTGGGCCGGACACCGGGCTGCTGTCCTACGCGGAGATGCTCGATCAGGGGCGCAGCATCCTGGAGGCGGTCTCGCTACCGGTCATCGGCGATGGCGACACCGGCTACGGCAACCCCGCCAACGTTCGGCGCACCGTGGAGGGTTACGCGCGGTCGGGCTTCGCCGGGATCATGATCGAGGACCAACTTGCCCCCAAGCGATGCGGACACACCCGCGGTAAGGAGGTGGTCGAGCGCGCCGAGGCCCTCGCGCGCATCCGCGCCGCATTGGATGCGCGCGACGCCGGCGCGGACATCCTGATCATGGCGCGTACCGATGCCCGGGCTACCCGCGGCATGGACGAGGCCCTTTGGCGCATGCAGGCCTTCGCCGGCCTGGGGGCGGACATCCTGTTCCTTGAGGCTCCGCGAGACGAGGCCGAGATGAGCCTGTTCTGCCAGCGCATTCCCGGCCCCAAGATGGCGAACATGCTGGAAGAGGGCGTCACGCCCGTGCTCCCGCCCGCGCGCCTGCAGGAGATCGGCTACAAGATCGCCGCCTATCCTCTGACCCTGCTCAACTCCGCCGTTTACGCCATGCAGGAGGCATTGGCGGACCTGTCGGCCGGACGGACACCGTGCAGGCGCGTGGACTTTGCCGCCATCCGGGACATCGTGGGATTCGACGTCTACGACAGGCTGCTGGAAGCCTACGCCGCGGGCGACCAAACATCTTGATCCGACGCCCGGCGGATCGTATGTCATAGTGGTCAATGTGCTCGTACGACCCAGCGCACCGAGAGGCAGAGCGTGAGCGACAACGGTTATCTCAAGGATCTCATACTGCTCCGGAACGACCCCTCCAAGGTCCCGCCCATCCGCGCGGCCGCCTTGCGCGGTGAGGTCGATGCCCAGTACGCACTCGGTCTGGTCTACGCGGAGGGGAGGGGTGTTCCGATCGACCTGGCCCAAGCCCACTACTGGCTCTCGCTGGCGGTGGAACAGGGGGACCGCGATGCCGTGCTGTTGCGCAACATCATCGGTGCCCGTATGAGCGACGAAGAAGTCGAGGCTGCCAAAAGGCTGCTCGCCGGTCCGGGGCTGCAGCTGGTCGTGTCCTAGAGTCGAGCCGCACCCGCCCGAAAGGTGAGCGGGGTCAGTTGCCGGATGGAACACCCCAATGATGGCCTTGCATTCGCGCCTACGGCAGCCTGCGGCGGCCCAATTCCACAAAACGGTGAAGCCTTGCCCGATCCGGAAGGGGCTAGTTCCGACGTGCGTTGCCTGTCCTGGTCTTCCCGAAGAGATACGGCACCACATCGTCGAAACGCGTGACGAAGTGCACCTTGAGCCCCCTGCGAACGTGCTCGGGAACCTCCTCGAACTCGCCCCGGTTGTCCTCCGGCAGAAGGATCTCCCTGATGCCCGCACGGCGCGCGGCGATCAACTTTTCCCGCACACCGCCTATCGGGAAGACCTCGCCGGTGAGGGTCAGCTCGCCGGTCATAGCGATGCGCCGCGCGGGCTCGCCGCGCGCGAGGGACAGCAGTGCGGAGGCCATGGTGATGCCGGCGGAGGGACCGTCCTTAGGGGTGGCGCCAGCGGGCACGTGCAGGTGGATGAAGGACTTCTCGAAGAACGACGGGTCGGCGCCAAAGGCCACCGCGTGACTCACGATATAACCGTAGGCGATCTCCGCTGACTCCTTCATGACGTCGCCGAGCTGCCCGGTGAGCTTGAAGCCGCGGTTGAACGCGTGGGTGGCGGCGGCCTCGATGCTCAGGGTGGCGCCGCCCATGGCTGTCCACGCCAGCCCGGTGACCACGCCGGGCCCGGACAGGCGGCGCTCGTCGCGGAATACCGGGCTGCCGAGGTAGCCCTTGAGGTCGTCCGCGGTGACCTTGATCGGCGCCTCATCTCCCTCGAGAATCTTAACCGCGCACTTGCGCACGATTTTGCCGAGCTGTTTCTCCAGGCGACGTACGCCCGCGTCCCGCGCATAGCCCTCGATCAGGGTGCGGAGGGTGGCCGAGTCGAGCTTGATCGCGGCCTTGGCCAGGCCGGCCCGCTGAACCTGGCGCGGCAGGAGGTATTTCCTGGCGATCTGCAGCTTCTCCTCAGCGATGTAGCCGGAGAGCTGGATCACCTCCATGCGGTCGAGCAGCGGTCCAGGAATGGTGTCTAGCTGGTTGGCGGTGCATACGAAGAGCGCCTTGGACAGGTCGAAGCGCAGGTCAAGGTAGTGGTCGAGGAAGTCGGCGTTCTGCTCCGGGTCCAGCACCTCCAGCAGCGCCGAGGCGGGATCGCCGTGGTAGGAGGCCCCGACCTTGTCGATCTCGTCGAGCATGATGACCGGGTTGGCGGTGCCGGCGTCGCGCATCGCCTGGATGAACTTGCCCGGCATGGCGCCGATGTAGGTGCGCCGGTGGCCCTTGATCTCGGCCTCGTCGCGGATGCCGCCGACCGAGAAGCGGTAGAAGCGCCGGCCGAGGGCGTCCGCGATGGAGTGCCCGATGGAGGTCTTTCCCACGCCCGGCGGGCCGACCAGCAGGATGATGGAGCCCGCGATCTCCCCCTTGTGGATGCCGACGGCGAGGAACTCGAGGATGCGCTTCTTGACGTCCTCGAGCCCGTAGTGATCGCGGTCGAGCACCCGGCGCGCGCGCTTGAGATCGAGCTTGTCCCTGGAGTGGACGCCCCAGGGGAGCAGGCTGATCCAGTCGAGGTAGTTGCGCGTGACCGCGTACTCCGGCGACCCGGTTTCCAGGATCGCCATCTTGTCCAGCTCCTCCTCGATCCGCTTCTCCGCCTCCTTGGTCAGGGTGAGCTTGGCGAGGCGGCCCTTGAACTTGTCGAGCTCGGCGGTACGGTCGTCCTTGGCGATGCCGAGCTCCTTTTGGATCGCCTTGAGCTGCTCTCGGAGGAAGAACTCGCGCTGCTGCTTCTGCATCCGCTCCTCGACCGAGCGGCGGATCTTCTGCTGGGCGCGGGCGAGCTCGAGCTCGTTGTTGAGCAATACCAGCACCTTTTCCATGCGCGGCAGCAGATCCACCGTCTCCAACACCTCCTGCAGCTGTTCCTTGCTGGAGGTGGTGAGGCTGGCGGCGAAGTCGGAGAGATGGGAGGGGTCCTCCGGGCCGAAGCGGTCGAGGAACATGCGCAGCTCCTCGACGTACAGGGGGTTGAGCGGCAGCAGCTCCTTGATGGTATTGATCACCGCCATGGCGTAGGCCTTGATCTGCGCGTCGGGCGGGCCGATGAACTCCGGAAGATAGTCAACGCGCGCCGAGAACGGGGCCTTGCCCGCTACCCAGCCGGAGATACGGAAGCGCTGCAGGCACTCCACCAGCACCTGGAGATGACCGTCCTCCTGGTGCACCCGGTGCACGCGGCAGGCGGTGCCCACCGCACGGAAGTCGGCGGTGCCCGCCTCCTCGGCGGTCTCGGCACCCACTAATACCACGCCGAGGATCTTGTGCTCGGTCTCGCCGACCGCCTTGAGCGTGGGCGCCCAATGCCCGGCATCCATCAGCAGGGGAACGGCCTGTCCGGGAAAGAAGGGGCGCGCCGCTACCGGGAGCAGATGGATCAGCCCGGGGAGCACCTCGTTGGCCTTCGCCAGCGTGCCCGGGTTGAGAGATTCCGTGTCGGTGTCGCCTTCTGCGCCTTGGTTCATTCACTGCCCCTCGGTCACGCTCAAACCTTACATTTCGCGGTTTTATCTCAGGGCTGAAGCGCGGATTTGCAAGCCGCGTTGGCGAGCCTGACGAAGGTCTCCGGCCCCAGCGTCTCCGCCCGGCATCCGGGGTCGATTTCCTCGGCTTCGATGAGGACCTCGGAGACCAGCCCCTTGAGGCAGTTGCGCAGCGTCTTGCGGCGTTGGGCAAACGCCTGCGCCACCAATCGCGATAGGAAAGCGGGGTTGTCGACCGGGTACGGCAGCGGACGGTAAGGGGTGAGCCGGAGAAAGGCGGAATCCACCTTCGGCGCCGGATGGAAGGCGCCGGGGCGGATAGTGAAGAGGGCGGTGGCTCGACAGTAGACCTGGATCATCACCGAGAGCCGACCGTAGGTCTTCGAGCCGGGCGCCGCGGTGATGCGGTCGACCACCTCCCTCTGCAGCATGAAATGCATATCCTGGATGCACCGGGCCTGGTCGAGGAATCGGAACAGCAGCGGCGTCGAGATGTTATAGGGCAGATTGCCGACCAGGCGCAGCCTCCCGCCCACGGGGGCGAGCGCGCAAAGATCGAACGCCAGGGCGTCGGCGAGGTGGAGGTTGAGCTCTCCCAGCTCTGCGCATTGGCGGGCCAAGGGCTCGATCAGGTCCCGATCGAGCTCCACGGCGTCGAGCCGGCCTGCAGCGCGTAGCAGCTCGCCGGTGATGGCGCCGCGGCCGGGGCCGATCTCGACCAGATGCTCGCCCGGGACGGGCGCCACGGCCGCGACGATGCGCCGGATGACGGTCTGGTCGTGGAGGAAGTTCTGGCCGAACCTTTTCCTGGGACGGTGGCTCAAGGGGTTGTCTTGGCGATTGCTAGAGAAATGAATGAGTTAAGTTTCGGGTAAAACCAAAGGTCTGCGCAAATCAGGGTGTTGGGGATGCGTGGGAGAAGAGAGTGGGTCGCTTCGATTCTTCCGGCGGGCGCTTTCTGAGCGCACGCGATGAAATTGGGGCACAAGGCTGCGGTTGCAGCCTTGTGCCATTGCGGGTCTTGTCAGATTCGATCCCTAACGCCATCCCGACCCTCCCGGAGACCTGGTGGCCACCATTCGGATCATGCCAAACAAGCCGGTCCCCGTACTCGTTTCGAACCCGCACCACTCCAACTGCTCCTTCAGCCGCCGGGCTTCAATCCTCAGTTTCTGATAGGCACTCACCCGCATCACCCATCCGCTTTTCTTACGCTCGTGCAGGATATCGTGCACCCGCACCGAGGTTGCGTCGTACTCAAGGAAGCAAGTCAATAGTCTGGCCTCGTCACTTTGCACGGCAATGAAGCGGCGCTCGTCTTCCAGTGGGGCGGAGTAGTCCCGGAAGGAGACAACGAATTGACCATTCGGGGCGATGCGTGCGGCCGCGGATTGAACCAGAGACATCACCTCCCCCATATCCGCCAGGTGGGTAAGCGTGTCGCCCATGCACAGAATGAGATCGGGCGTATCCGCCAAATGCCGTTCGAAGTTCCGCATATCGTCTAGAACGGGGGTGATAAGCGCGCCCGGCGCTTGCGCTTTCAACTCCTCCAGCAACTGCGCTGATGAGTCGATCGCGAGGACCCTCCATCCCTGTCTCGCCAACGGTATGGCATGCATACCGAAACCCGCGCCCAAATCCACCGCGTATCTGCCGTCGCCGCTCGCAAGCCCGATTTCCGCGAGCTCCCGCTGTCCGCACGACACGGCGTTCTCGATTCCGCCAGCCATCCACGAGTACACGGGCGCCAGATGTTTTTCATAATGCTGAGATACTGATGCCATTGTCTTGTCAGTCTCCCTTTATGCCGCCTCTCCCAGGCCCGCCGTCTGTCCTTCCAGGACACGCGCGATACGGGCAGCAAAGCGGCGGGCCGCGGCATAGGAACACCACGCCAGGACCCGTATGAAGTCGGTCTGATCCGTCACCTGCGAATGCACGGGATCGACGAGGCTGCCGCCCACCTGATACGGCGCCTTGGCCAGGACCAGCGCCAGCCGTGCGATCGGCCGGTCTGCGTCGCGCAAGCCCTCGAGTTCCGCTTCTACCCAGCTCCGGCTCATCGGCATCATCTCGCCATCCCATTTGGACAGCGAACGGCACACCGCCTCCCGCACATCCGCTGAAATCACGAAGCGCGCCTCCTGCTCGACGGCCGCTACCCACCGCGACACGGCCTGGGCGATGCGCGCATTCCCTTTTGCCCATTCCATATCGTCGGGCAGCGGCGCCACCGGCAGCAGCTCCAGCGCCTTACCGGGAAGCAGCGGCCTGGCCTTGGTGACGCGCAACTCTATACCGAACAGGCGCAGCAGTGCCGACTTCACGGCTTGTGGCCCGAACGGTGCGGCTACCGGTGAACCCGCCATCACGACGTGGCTGTACCGGTTGATGTCGCTCATGGCCATCAGCGCGGCGATGACTTCGGGCAGTTGCGTTTCGGTAAACGGTGTCATCGGAATATCGCCTTCGCCAAAGCCGGTTATCGCGCGAACCCATTCGATGCGGCGCCGCAGCGTCTGATCCATTCGGTCCAGACGGTTCCTGGCGAAGATGTCCGCCGCCGCGCCATGCGCTCTGCCGGCATGGACCAGGCTGACCAGCATGTCCTCGCAATACGGGCAGTCATTGATCTGCGACAGTACGGCGGTCATGGCCTCCTTGTGGGTCCGTTCGACCTGGTCGTCGACCAGGATCGATTCCCGGCCCAGCGTCCAGATTGCAGCAAGCAGTGTCGGCACCCTGGACCGGCTGGTCAGCGATCCGTTCAGGAAGAAGTCCTGCGCGATCATGTCGTAGACAGTCCGCACCAGGCCAGTAGCGGCCTTTCTGGGTACCGACTCGACATAGCGCATGGTATTTGTCGACAGGCGGTCGAACAGTTCGAAGCGCAATTCGGTGGGAAGCATGTGGTACCTCCTTCGGTCAGCAGCTTGAAGTCCGATGGAAGGGATCGCGACCGATTCACAGCGGGCCGGCGGGGCGGGTACGAATCCCGCGTAGCCGCCCCGCGCAATGCCGCGACGACGCTGCCGGTGGTTAGCCGTGATCCTGCTGAACCGTCACCGTCTGAAAGCGGATCTTGCCGTCGCGGACCACGAAGGTGTCGGTAGCGCGCCGTATCCAGGGTTGTGCCTGCCAGAGGATGTAGGCCACTTCGCCGGCTACCTCGCGCCGTTCGATCGTAGCGTGGTCAATAAAACCCTCGGGGAGCCTGCCGAAGAGGGAGTCGAAGAACTGGCGAATCTCTGCGCGTCCTCGGTAGGTGGCGTCCTGGGTGATAAGCACAGAGTCGTCGGTGTAGTCCCGCATGATGGCTTCGGGACCGATTCGGGCGGCATCGAAGTGGTTCTGTAGTACGCGTTCGGTCGAGGTGGTCATGTTTGTTCTCCTTGGGGTCATGCCAAACTGATTGAGAATGGGTCTTGGCCGCGGGCCGATCAGCGGCGCACTGCGGCCACTTCGAGATATTCCGCCTGTAGGTTCACGGAGCCGTCTTCGGCGCTGTTATGTGCGGCGAACACCGCTTCGAGTCCTGCATGCAGGGATCGTCGCTCGGGGGCGTCCAGGGCCTCGAAGGCCCGCTTAATCGGACCATAGTTGGAGCGGAAGAAGTCGACGACTTCGCATTCGGAGAACGGATACCGCCATGCGGGGTAGGTCTTGCGGGTCAGACGGATATCCGAGAAGTGGTCGCCAAGGCGTCGCAAAGCCGTGGCCTCGTCGCCCCAGAGCAAGGGCGAGGGTAAACCTGCCGGCGGCGGAACGTGGCCCGCGACGGTCTTGAACATCAATCCCACCATGCCGCCTGGCGTCCAGTTGGCCATGTACAAGCGACCACCGGTTCGGCACACGCGAGCGAGTTCGGCCGCTACCCGCTCGGGACGCGGCGCAAACATCGCGCCGATCAGGCTGATCACTACATCGAATGAGGCGTCCGCAACGGGCAGCTGTTCGGCATCGCCCTCATCGAAACGGGCCGTCACCCCCTCCTTCGCAGCCCGGCGACGGGCATGGTCGATAAGATTGCTGGCGATATCGATGCCGTGCACGCGCAGGCCGCGACGCGCTGCGGGTATCGCCGTCTGCCCCGCGCCGCAGGCCACATCGAGCAGGCGTTCTTGGGATTCCATGTGCCAGCCGTCCAGTATTCGTCGTGCGCCGGGCTCCATGTAAGTGGCGAATCGGGCGTAGTCGCCGTCCATCCAGGTCGCCTTCAGCTTGGCCTTAATGGCATCGATTCCCGGGGACTGCAGCGGCGCATCGCCGATACTGGCTCCCTGTTCGTACGCGCGCTCCAGGTCATGGGCTGTGGCTAGGTTCGTCATCGCTGTTTCTCCTACGTGGCTGTTGGTGTTTGCCTCCGGGAATGACATCCACCCCGGTGTTGTCAGCGTAGGAGTGAGGGGTCTGACGAACTACTGAGCGGAATGTAGTAACCCACTACACTTTGCGTAGCAAACGGCCTCGCATCGAACTTCACGTTTTTCCTTTCCAAGGGTGACGAATGATCCAGTACAACCAGTTTTGCCCGGTGTCCAAGACTGCGGAAGTGCTCGGGGAAAAGTGGACGTTGCTCATCGTGCGAGAGCTGGTGCTCGGCGCAACGCGGTTCTCCAAGATCCAGCGGGCCATTCCGCGCATCTCTCCGACCATCCTCAACAAGCGGCTCGCCGAACTGCAGGCGCATGGAGTGATCGTGCGCAAGCGGATTCCGGAGCAGCAGGGCTTCGAATATCGGCTCACGGAAAGTGGCCGGGAACTCTACCCCTTGATTGTGCAGATGGCGCAGTGGGGCATGCGCTGGACGCGAAGCACCATGAGCGACGAGGACCTGGATGTAGAACTGCTGATGTCGGAGATCCAACGCCGCATCGATCCGAATAAGCTGCCCGGCGGACGGACCGTCTTGAAGTTCCGCTATACGGACCTGAGCAAATTCGCCGAATGGTGGGTCAAGATCGACGATGGCAAGGCGGAACTCTGTCTGGAGGATCCCGGCGACGAGGTGGACGTGTATTTCACCACGACGCTCAGGACGATGACCGAGGTCTGGATGGGCGACCTTTCGCTCAAGAAAGCCCAGGCTGATGGCCGTCTAAAGATCGTCGGCCCGACCAGTCTCCTCCGTAACTTGCGCTCATGGTTCCCATTGTATCTTTATGCCGATATCCGCCCGCAGTCAGCGTCGGAGCATCGCTGACTTGCGACGCGCCGTCTCGTAGCCGCGGGCGACATACAGAGCGAATTTGCGGAGAGCCGAGTGACAAGGACAGGTGTACCACGATAAAGCGCATGAGAATTGACGTCGAAATCGTGGATAGTCCTCATAGGCCCGTCTAAATCAGCAGAAAGTGCACAAAACCCTCTACGGGAGACAGTCCTGGCCGCACCTTCTCCTGGTACGGTGGGGCAAGGGGTGGTCCTGGCGTTTTGCGTAAGATTACCGACGATTATGAATTAGAGGGCTTATGGTGCCCATGAGTACTGGGGTGTTGGGTATTCGCGGCGATGGACTCGCGCTCGCTTCGCGCTTGCGGCAGTGGGTCGGCATCACGTCGCCAGACGCATCAGCGGCGCTGGGCCTGTTTCGGAAATTCGCCGCTGGCGCCGCTGCCACCCTTTTCGGAAACCTGTTGTGCGGCGGTCCCGATCGCCTTGATCCGACGCATGCCTGATGCTGAGTTGCGGCTGGCAGGGCCGACACCGTCGGTTCGGTCGTGTGTATCAAGCTCGCGTTTGTGAGGTACCCAGCGCACCAGAAAACAACCACCCCCGGCGACAATTCTGGGCGAAACGCTTACGCGGTCGATGTCCAGTCGCTCCGGTGGGAAACCGCGCACCCAAAAGGATGCTCTACCCGACAATCGTTCGGAAAGAGATCAGTTAACACAATGAGATTCGTCAAAACTTTCTGGCCGCGACTCGGGGCGTCCAGTAATATCGCAACCTTCGTAACATCGCCGTAAGAATCATGCGACGCGCTGCGCCAGGCGGGTCGCGGTCAAGAGCAAACGCCCCGAGGAGGTGAAACCGCGCCACCATGAGCGAGTTTTCTAATGCGTACCTGATCCCTGACGGGACCAGACTGCAGGACATCAAGGATCGCATCCAGGTCCGGAGCCGGTTCAGCGAGGAGCCTTCCCGTACAGTCACCACGACCTACTACGACGACTTCCAGTGGAGCCTCTATCTGGCCGGTGCGAGCGTCGAGGATCACCAGGATCGCGCGCGGCGAACGCTGGTGTGGCGAGATCTTCAAACTGACGCAGCCGAGGTCGAGCAGCGGATCGCGTCCGCACCAGGGTTTGCCCGGGACCTTCCGTCTGGAGCCGTGAAGGATCGGCTGGCGCGCGCGATCGGCGTGCGTCGGCTGCTGCCGCTGGTAACGGTCCACACAGAGGTGCAAACGCTGCGGCTGCTCAACGACGACGACAAGACGGTTGCCCGGGTGGTGCTCGACGTGAACCGCTACACGGATAGCGAACGCGAGCGCCAGGGTGCGCTCGCCACGCGCCTGCGCCTGGTTCCCGTCAAGGGTTACGAGCGCGAGCTGGAAGAGGCGGCTCACATGCTGCACGAGGAGCTGGGCCTGGAACCCGTGCGCACGCCCCTGGTGTTGGAGGCGCTGGCCGCAGCCGGTCGCCGTCCAGGCGATTATTCCTCGAAGCTCGATTATCACCTCGACCCGGACGCGCGGGCGGACGCGGCGGCAAAGGAGATCCTGATCGGGTTGCTGGATACCATCGAGATCAACGTGCCGGGTACCAAGGCGAACCTCGACCCGGAGTTCCTCCACGACCTGAGGGTGGCGATCCGGCGCACGCGCTCGGCGCTCTCGCAGATCAAGGGGGTGTTCGCCCCCGAGGTGGTGGCCGCGTTCAAAGAACGTTTTGCCTGGCTGCAGCAGATTACCGGGCCCGTCCGCGATCTCGACGTCTATCTTCTGGACTTCGATACCTATCGCGACAGCCTGCCTGCTGCCCTGCGGCCTCATCTCGATCCCCTGCGACAGTACCTTCTTGCTCATTACGACGAGGCGCAGCGGGCCTTGGTCAAGGATCTGGACTCGGCGAAATTCGCCAACCTGCTGCGCGACTGGCGCGCCTTCCTCGAGGCCCCGGTGCCCCACCGTTCGGCGCTCCCGAACGCCATGCGAAGGACCAAGGAGGTGGCCGACGAGCGGATCTGGAAGATGTATCGCCTGGTGCTCAAGGAGGGGCGGGCGATCGCGCCGGATTCCCCCGCGGAGGACCTGCACGAGCTGCGCAAGAGCGCCAAGAAACTGCGCTACCTGGTCGAATTTTTCGACAGCCTGTACCCGAAGAAGGAGACCCGTACCCTGGTCAAGCAGTTCAAGGCGCTGCTCGATAACCTGGGTGGCTTCCAGGACCTGGCGGTGCAGGCCGACCACCTGCGGGAGATTGCGGTCAGGATGCGCGCGGAAAAATGTGCCCCGACCGATACCCTGCTGACGATGGGTGTGCTCGTAGGAGACCTTCTGGTACGACAGCAGCAGGCCCGGTCGCATTTCGCCGAAATCTTCACGGCCTTCGACGGGGAGGATAACCACGCCTTGTTCAAGCGTCTGTTCGCATCGTCAAAGAAAGGGAGCAAGGCGGCATGAGGATCATCGGCAGCTACAACATCAAGGGCGGCGTCGGCAAGACCGCCACGGCGATCAACCTCGCATACCTGGCTTCGCAGGAGGGCATGCGCACGCTGGTCTGGGACCTCGACCCCCAGGGGGCGGCCACCTACTACTTCCGGGTCAAGCCCAAGGTCAAGGGCGGAGGCAAGTCCCTGGTGATGGGCAAGCGCGACCTGGAATCGGTGGTGAAGGGCACGGACTTCGAGAACCTGGACTTGCTGCCGGCGGATTTCTCATTCCGCAACATGGACCTGGTGCTGGAGGACGCGAAGAAGCCGACCAAGCAGCTGACACAGCTGCTGCGGCCCCTGTCCGACGAATACGACTACGTGTTCCTGGACTGCCCGCCGAGCATTTCCCTCGTCTCGGAGAACATCTTTCGCGCTGCCGAGGCCCTGCTGGTGCCGATGATCCCGACCACGCTCTCGGCGCGGACCCTGCATCAACTGACGGATTTCCTGGACGGCCACGCGCTGATCGGGAAGCTCCGGGTGATGCCGTTTTTCTCCATGGTGGACCGCCGCAAGCGCCTGCATCTGGACCTCATGGAACAGCTTCCCGAGCGCTATCCCGACATGCTGGCGACCAGCATTCCCTATGCCTCCGATGTGGAGCGCATGGGCGTCAACCGGATGCCGTTGCTCGCCTATGCGCCGTCCAACCCGGCTTCCAAGGCCTACCGTGCCCTCTGGGAGGAGGTCAAGGCCGCTTTGTAGCGCTGCGGTCGGATCGGGGTCAGGCGGGGCTTGAGGCATGGCCCAGACGGACCCACCATCGCGAGTATCCGCGGCGCGAGATCTCGGACCGTCGGTGCAATCCAACGCGAGCGACAATCTTGACCGCAGCCTTCCGCCCCGTCGTCGTCATTTTTGGCGTGATCCTCGCTGCGTCCGCGGCTTCGGCGGCAGATCCGAGCGAGGATGTCTTCGATCTGGAGACGCTCCGCGTGCGCATCTCCGATGACGTGCCCTACATCGAGACACGGCACGGCGGAGAAAAGGTCCTGGTGCTCCGCCACCAGGATCCCGGACACACCATCGCGGCCCCTTACGACCAAACCTCCCGGGACTGCCCGCCGTTCTGCATCCAACCCCTGGTGATCGCCCCCGGGGTGGAGACCATCGGCGAGCTGGAGGTGGTCGGCTACCTAGAGCGCATCGGCAACGGAGATAACGACGTGCTCGTCATCGATTCGCGCACCGCCGAGTGGACCTCACGCGGCGTGATCCCCGGGTCCGTCAACGTCCCCTTTACCCGTATCGACCCGGCACACGCCTCGCCCCAGAAGATCGCCGAACTGTTGGAGCTCGATTTCGGCGCCATCCGCCTCGATGGGCTCTGGAACTTCAGCGCCGCCAAGACATTGGTCCTTTACTGCAACGGCGCTTGGTGCGGTCAGTCCCCGACCAACATCAAGGCGCTATTGGACCTGGGCTACCCACCGCACAAGCTCAAGTGGTACCGCGGCGGCATGCAGGCGTGGGAGGGGCTGGGTTTCACGACGGTGAAGCCCGAGGGTTGACGACGCACGGGTTGCCCGGGCCTGGCTGAAACAGACGCTTGCCGCAGGAGCTTACGTGGACGCGACCGAACTTGCGACAATCTTCCGTGCCCTGGCCTTTGCGGCGGAAAAGCACCGCGACCAGCGCCGAAAGGACGATCACGGATCCCCATACATCAACCATCCGATCGCGCTCGCGCGTCTATTGTGCATCGAGGCGGGCGTCACCGACGTGGAAACCCTGTGCGCCGCGCTCCTCCACGATACGGTGGAGGACACGGATACGACCCCCGATGAGCTCGAGGCCGCATTCGGGCCCGAAGTGAGCGGGGTCGTGATGGAGGTAACGGACGACAAGCGGCTGCCCAAGGCGGAGCGCAAGCGGCTGCAGATCGAGCACGCGGCGGTCGTGAGCCACCGGGCCAAGCTGGTGAAACTCGCCGATAAGATCTGCAATCTGCGGGACGTCCACGGCGCACCGCCGGCGAACTGGCCGCTTTCGCGTCGACAGGCCTACTTCGACTGGGCGCGTGAAGTGGTCAGCGGCATACGCGGCACCCATGCGCAACTGGAGGCGTTGTTCGATGCCGCATACGCGCTCCGTCCGGAGGAGTAGGTCCGACAAAGACCGCGTGGACGAATAACACAAGGAAGCGACACGTTCTGGTTGCCGCTGCCCTGATAGCAATCTCGATCCAGACCGCCAACGCCCTTTGGCTGGTGTCGACGCCTGGCCTCGCGCCGCGGCGTCCCGCCCTTTGCAGCCGCGCCGCGGCGCTTCAGGTGCCTGGGAGGACCGGTGTGGTGGCTCCTTGCTCCGAGTCCCGGGGCGTGTGGAACCAGCTCAGTTTCTCCCGGAGCTTCACTACCTCTCCTACGATAATCAGGGTGGGCGGCTTCGGGGGATCCTTCTCAACCACGTCTAGGATGTTCGACAGCGTGCCCGAGTAGACGCGCTGCATGTGGGTCGTGCCCTGCTGGACCAAGGCTACCGGCATTTCCGTCGGAACCCCGTGCTGGGTGAGCTTGTCGACGATCACGGAGAGCCCAACCAGCCCCATGTAGAACACCACCGTCTGGTGCGGTTGCGCGAGCTGCTCCCAGTTGAGGTTCATGGTTCCGTCCTTCAGGTGTCCGGTCACGAAGGTTACCGACTGGGCATAGTCCCGGTGGGTCAAGGGAATACCGGTGTAGGTCGCGCAGCCGGATGCCGCGGTGATGCCGGGCACGACCTGGAACGGGATGCCCTCCGCCGCCAGGGTGTCGATCTCCTCACCGCCGCGGCCGAAGATGAAGGGGTCGCCGCCTTTCAGTCGCAGCACCCGTTGTCCCTCTTTGGCGAGATCGGCGAGCAGGCGGTTGATCTCTTCCTGGCGCATCACGTGGTTGTTGCGCTCCTTGCCGACGTACACGCGGCGGGCGTCTCGCCGCACCATGTCGAGAATCGGCTTGGCGACGAGGCGGTCGTATACGACGACGTCAGCCTGCTGCATGAGGCGCAGGGCACGGAAAGTGAGGAGGTCCGGATCGCCGGGACCCGAACCGACCAGATACACCTCGCCCATTCCGGAGGCGGGTTTAGCGGCAGCGAGTTCACGCTCCATGGCCGCATCCGCCTCGTCCATGTGCCCGGAGAACACCCGTTCGGCGACGCCGCCCTGGAGGACGCGATCCCAGAAGCGGCGGCGTTCGCGCTGATCCGAGATGTTCGCCTTCACCCTGTCTCGATAACGGGCGCAGAGCTCGCCGAGCCGGCCGTACGCGGACGGGACCAGGGATTCGAGACGCGTGCGCAACAGGCGCGCCAGCACCGGCGAGGCACTTCCGGTCGACACCGCGACCACGACCGGGGAGCGGTCGATGACCGAGGGCATGATGAAGCTGCAGTCCCGCGGCTGGTCCACCACGTTGACCGGAATCCGGCGCTCCCGGGCGAGCTCGGCTATACGGCGGTTTACCGAACGGTCGTCCGTCGCCGCGACCACCAGATGCGCACCGTCCAGATCCTGGTCCAGGAAGGCGCGCGGCACATGGGTGAAGGCGCCACGGTCGGCTTGGGCGCGCAGGGAATCGGCTAGCGCAGGAGCGACCACGCTGACCGCGGCGCCGGCGCGCAGCAAGCTGGCGATCTTGCGCAAGGCGATCTCTCCGCCGCCAACTACCAGGCATGGCTTGGCCTTTACGTCGAGAAAGATGGGAAGAAACTCCATGGTGGACTCGCTCGGCCGAGAAAGGGTAGTGATAAGACGGCCTCCCCAGGGCGCCGCCTTGAGTTGTGCGTCAAAAGCTATTAATATACTGAAATACTTGGATACTTGGTAGTACCGCGACGTGATCAACGAAATCGATTCGGCGACGCTGAGGTCGAGGCTGGCTGCCGGCGAGGACATCTACCTGATCGACATCCGCACGCCTGGAGAGGTCGCGCAAGGGGCCATCCCGAACGCCGTTCATCTGCCGATGCACCTGTTGCCGTTGCGCCTGCATGACCTGCCAAGGGACAAGGACGTGGTCCTCTACTGCCGTAGCGGAGCCCGCTCCTACCACGCATGTTCTTACCTTAGCCAACAGGGGTTCGACAACGCGGTCAATCTGCGCGGGGGCATCATCTCCTGGGCGCGCGGCGGGTTCGAGATCGAGCGTCGCATGGCGGTTTGAGCGTGATGATGGCCGCTGGCGGCCGCCCCCTTCTGGCGCCCGCAACCTTGCGTTTTTCAGCGGTTTAGCCTATAAATCCGAACTCTTGATATTTCTCATATTCTAAAACACAAGAAGACCGGAGGTACCCTTCCATGGCAGACTTCGACCAAGAATTGGACGCTAGCGGCCTCAATTGCCCCTTGCCCATCCTGCGCGCGAAAAAGACGCTCTCTGGAATGGATTCCGGCCAGATCCTTCATATCATCGCCACCGATCCGGGCTCGGTGAAGGATTTTGACGCCTTCTCCAAGCAGACGGGCAACGAGCTGATGGAGTCGAAGGAAGAAGGCGGCAAATTTCACTTCCTGATCAAGAAGGCCTGATCTCACGGCCCGATCCCATCCCCCTATTCACCGCCTCAACTGAGGAGCGTCCGATGGAACAGAAAAAGCTGGCGATCATCGCCACCAAGGGCTCGTTGGACTGGGCCTATCCTCCGTTCATCCTTGCGTCGACCGCGGCGGCGCTCGGTTACGAGACCCAGATCTTCTTTACCTTCTACGGGCTCCAGCTCCTTAAGAAGAAGCTGCACCTGGAGGTGACGCCGCTCGGCAATCCGGGAATGCCCATGCCGATGGGGATGGACAAGTGGTTCCCGGTGCTCGGCATGGCGCTTCCGGGCATGCAGGCAATGATGACCTCCATGATGAAGGCCAAGATGAAGTCGAAGGGTGTGGCCAGCATCGATGAGCTGCGCGAGCTGTGCATCGAGGCCGAGGTCAAGCTCATCGCCTGTCAGATGACCGTCGACCTTTTCGACATGAATCACTCCGAGTTTATCGATGGCGTCGAGTATGCTGGCGCGGCCGCATTCTTCGAGTTCGCCGGCGAGAGCGATATCTGTCTCTATATCTGACGGCGCCCCTCGCCGCCTGCGAAAAACGCCGCCTGAGGGCGGCGTTTTTTTGTTAGGAACACAGGCGTCTCGCGCGCCCGGCGCGCTCAGAATGTCTTGCGGATCTCGATTCCGATCAGGTGGGCGCTCGCCTCGTAGTTGCCGTCGATCGCGTCGCTGCCATTGATGTCGTCTCCGAGCCCCAGGTATTCGCGGCTTCCGCGGTAATCGCGATCCTCGAACTTGACGTACATGTAGCCGGCCTCCAGGGACAGCCCTTGGCCGAGGTCCTGGCCGACACCGATGCCGAACAGGTGGCGGTCATTGTCCGGCACCCGCGCGCTGAAGTGGTCGTCCGGCTGTCCGGTCTCGTCGTAGGCGTACCCAAAGCGCAACTGGGTGGCGGGGCGAAGCTGGTAGGTCATGCCGATGCGGTAGGCGTTGGCGTCGTCCCACGCGTTAGTGTCCGTGAAGATCACTTCACCGGTGCGGCGACCCTTTACCGTCAGCTTGTCGAACTTGCTCCATCCCGAACGGGTCCAGTCGAACTCGACGGCAAGCTCATCGCTGACCTCATACCGGACGCCGAGCTGCAGCCGCCAGGGCAGTTCGAGGTCCACCTTCGCCGGCTGGCCCGGCGCCAAGCCGCCAGCGACGACGAGCAGCGTATTCAGGGGCGAGTAAGGCCCCTCGATACTGACCGTGGAGGACGAATGATAGCTGGCTCCGAGGCTCAAGGCGTCGTGCCGATACAGAAGGCCCGCATTGAAGCCTATCCCGGTGCCATCTCCGCTGAGTTCGCCAAGCGACGAGTTGAGCACAGCGGATTTCGCCCAGTAGAGGTCGAGGCCGGCTGCGACGCTCAAGCTGTCATTGACCTTGTAGGTCGCGGTTGGGACGAAATCCAGGATCTCCAGCTTGCTTTGGGTCGGTTGGTTCCCGTTGGGAATCGGCACCACTACGCCTGGCGCGATGGCGCGTGGCGTAGATCCGCTGAGTGCGGGAAAGGTACCCTCTCGCCACCGCGTCTCGAGCCCGAAGGGAGCGTTGACCCCGAGCCCTACCCGCCATTGCTCGTTGATCTTGATCGCGGCCTGGATCATGGGGGCGACCACCCAGTCCGCGGAATTGCTGTCGAAGCTCCCGTTGTCCGTGCGAACGCTGAAGCTCGGCCCGATGAACAGCGTACCCAGCGAGAGGCTGGAGTCATCATGGAACCCCATGGCGGCGGGGTTGTAAGGAAAGGCGCCCTTGTCCTCCGGGTTGGCGACCAAGGCGTTGGCCGTCGCGGTTCCCAGTGCCGAAACCTCGGGCACGGAGAAGCCGGCCGCGATCGCCGGCTGTTGCACTAGCAGACCGAGCCCGGCGACCAGCGCCGCATTCATGGATGCTGATGTGAGCTTGTTCATCATCACTCGGTGCCCCTCAGTAGTTGCTGATCGCGTGCCGGGAACTCGATATTGGCCCCGGCATGGGAGGAGATTTTATGCGATTGTGCGACAAGTAACCATATATTCGTTGCGTTAAAACCTAAATTCCGTTGTAAAAAAAGGACGATTTATTCGCGCAGAGGGGGAGCGAGAGCGAGCGAACGGAGAAAAGTCTTTGAATCGTGGGGGAATGCTCCTTCAAATCAGAAAACTGTGATATAAGGAATTTTTATTCATGCATCGTCCGAGAGATTCACAGCGATGGCAGATCGGAGACTGCAAGTTTTCCACACGGTCGCGCGCTTGCTGAGCTTCACCAAGGCGGCCGAGAGCCTGCACATGACCCAGCCGGCCGTGACTTTCCAGGTTCGGCAGCTCGAGGAGCACTTCAATACCCGGCTGTTCGATCGCACGCACAATCGCATCAGCCTCACGGAGGCGGGCAAGAAGGTCTTTGAGTACGCAGACCGCATCTTCGAGCTCTACACGGAGATGGAGAACTCGGTGCGGGAGATGACAGGCGAGATCAGCGGCGCGCTCACCATCGGTGCCAGCACGACCATCGCGGAGTACATGCTGCCGACCCTGCTTGGCGATTTCCGGGAGAAGTACCCGGAGGTGGTCATTCACCTCAAGGTCTCCAATAGCGAGGGCATCGTGTCCATGGTGGAAAACAACACCATTGACCTTGGCGTCGTGGAGTCCCCGGTGGGCAACAAGAACCTGGTGGTCGAGACCTGCAAGCGCGATCAGCTGGTCGCGATCGTCCCGCCGAGTCATCCTCTTGCCAGCGCCGGCTCGGTCACCTTCGCCAGACTGCTCGAATTCCCCTTCATCTGCCGCGAGGAGGGGTCGGGGACAAGGGAGGTGATCAACGACTATCTTGATCATCTCGACGACTGCACCGCGTCGCTCAAGATCGCGATGGAGCTAGGCAGCCCGGAGGCGGTCAAGGGTGCGGTGGAGGCCGGCATGGGGGTGTCCGTTGTCTCTCGGGCCACGATCCAGAAGGAGTTGAAGCTGCGAACCCTGGTCGCGTTGAATCTTGCTCCCCCCTTGGACCGGCCGTTCTCGTTCGTGCATCAGAAGCAGAAGTTCCGTTTGCGCGTGATGGAGGAGCTGTTGGAGTTCGCCCGCGCCTATTGCGAGGAACATAGCTGATGCGACGAGGGGCTTGTGCGCCATGATCCCGATGAAAGGCCCCCGGCGCGACGGGGTGCGGAGGCTGGGAGAAATCTATCGTTCCCTGGACGAGGGCGGTCGGCGTACACTGCTCGCCTTCGGTGAGTTCCTGGCGGCGCGAGGCGATGATGGAGCCGCGGTCCTGGAGCTACCCGAGCCGTTGCCGCGACCGGCAAGCGAAAGCGTGGTGGGCGCCATCCGGCGCCTCTCGCGGACCTATCACATGCTTGATCGAAGCACCATGCTCAACGAGACGTCCTCGCTCATGGCCGCCCATGTGATCAAAGGGCGGCCGGCCCGGGAGGTCATCGACGAGCTGGAAGCCCTTTTCGAGCGTCATTACGCCCAGTATCGAGAAGAACGAGAAATTTAGGTCCCGCCCGGCGATGCAGGTCCTCGCAAACTGGTTCCGACGCTATTTTTCCGATCCCCAGGTCGTCTTCCTGGCGGTGGCGCTGGTCATCGGGTTCGCGGTGGTGCTCACCATGGGCAACATGCTGGCTCCTGTGATAGCCAGTATCGTCATCGCCTACCTGCTCGAAGGCCTCGTCACCTTCCTGCAGCAGCTTGGCTGGCCCCGACTCGTCGGCGTGCTGCTCGTCTATCTTGCCTTCGTCCTGTTCGTGTCCCTGGTCGTGTTTGGCGTGTTGCCCCTGGTGTCGCGCCAGGTCACCGATCTGGTGCAGCAGCTGCCGTCGATGATCTCCCAGGGCCAGAACGCGCTCATGGGGCTTCCGGCGCGTTACCCGGAGATCATCACCCCCGAGCAGATCCAGGAGCTCATCGGCGCCATCCGCGCCGAGATTGCGAACTTCGGACAGCAGGTGCTCTCCTGGTCGCTGGCGTCCGTGGTGGGTGTGATCACCATCCTCGTGTACCTGATCCTCGTCCCCTTGCTGGTGTTTTTCTTCCTCAAGGACAGGGACCTGATCATCGGTTGGTTCAAGAGTTACCTGCCTCAGCACCGGCGCATCGCGAGCGACGTGTGGGTCGATGTGGACCGCCAGATCTCGAACTATGTGCGGGGCAAATTCTGGGAGATCCTGTTCGTATGGTCGGTGAGCTACCTGACCTTCTACGCATTCGGCCTCAACTACGCCATGCTGCTCGGTATGCTGGTGGGCCTGTCCGTGATCGTCCCCTACATCGGTGCCGCCGTTGTGACGGTGCCGGTTCTGCTCATCGCCTGGTTCCAGTGGGGATGGACCCCGGATTTCGCCTGGCTCGCCGTCGCGTACTTCATCATCCAGGCCCTGGACGGCAACGTGCTGGTGCCCCTGCTGTTTTCCGAGGTGGTGAATCTTCACCCGGTCGCCATCATTGTCGCCATCCTGGTGTTCGGCGGTCTTTGGGGGTTCTGGGGCGTGTTCTTCGCCATTCCACTGGCTACCCTGGTGCAGGCGATCTTGAGCGCATGGCCGCGACAGGACTCCAAGTCCACGACAGAGGCTGCCTGAGCGGACCTTCGTTCACGCGGTCTCATCCATGCACGCCTTCGGCCTTTCGCGCTTCCTCTTCTGGTTCGTAATCTTCTTCCTCGTGGCCTTGCTGGCGCGGCCATGGGTAGCCGGCCTGTTGGCGTCATTCCGGGCGGAGCCGCGGGCGATCACGCCCAGGGGCGACCTGGCCATGGACGAACAGGCGACGATCTCGATCTTCGAGGCGACCAGTCCATCCGTGGTCTACATCACGACCACGCGCCAGGTCCTTGACCTCTGGACCAGGAATCTGATGGAGCTCCAGCCGGGAACCGGCTCCGGCGTGATCTGGGACGAACAGGGGCACGTGGTTACCAATTACCACGTGATCAAGGGCGTGCAGTCCGCCCACGTCCGCCTTTCCGATCAGCGCACTTACGAGGCCGTGATGGTCGGCGCGAGCCCGGAGCACGACCTCGCGGTGCTGCGCATCGACGTTCAGATTTCCCTCCCGGCCCCGGTCCCCGTCGGCACCAGCCAGGACCTCAAGGTAGGCCAGAAGGTGTTCGCCATCGGAAATCCGTTCGGTCTCGACTACACCCTGACTACCGGGGTGATCTCGGCGCTGGATCGCAGCATCCTGGCCGAGGACGGGCGGGCCATCGAGCACCTTATCCAGACCGACGCCGCCATCAATCCCGGCAACTCCGGCGGACCGCTCATTGACAGCGCGGGGCGTCTCATCGGAATCAATACCGCGATCTATAGCCCCTCGGGCGCCTCCGCCGGTATCGGTTTCGCCATTCCGGTCGACACCGTGAACCGCGTTGTGCCGCGCTTGGTCGCCGAAGGTGGGTACGTTCGTCCCACCCTCGGCATCACCGTCGACGACGAGATGAGTGAGCGGCTGCTCGAGGGGACGGGTGTCGCGGGTGTGCTGGTACTGCGTGTACAACCGGGCTCTGCGGCTGAAGCGGCCGGGCTCAAGGGAACGACCGTGATTCCCGAAGGCGGGGTGCTGCTGGGGGACGTGATACTCGCGGTCGACGGCAAACCCGCGGTGGACGTCGATGGGCTGGTCGCGCTCCTGGAAGGCTATGGTGTTGGCGATGAGGTGGAGTTGGTCATCTACCGCGGCGGCGAAGTCATGACGGTTCCCGTTGTACTGGGCGCCAGCGGGCCGCCCCGCGCCAGAGGCGGGACGTCCGGAAGCGGGTTTCGCTAGAGGACTCCAGGCCTGTGGCGGCGGAACGATGTCCCCGCCCGTGCGCGCCGGTTTGAGAGGCGCGCACGCCGGCGCTTTCTGCCCGATAATTGAGGCGAGCCTGGTGATGAACGAGACGGAGGTGTTAGACGATGAAGGCTTTGATGCTGTTTGCGGGCAGCGGTCCCATGGTCGTCCTGTCCTCGCACGAGGAACCGGATGACGATGTCTTTCTGGGTAAGCTCAAGGCCAAGGGGGTCGAGAAGTTCATGGCCTACGAGCTTTCCGTAGAGGAGGTGGAACGCAAGTACGGCGGGCACTTCCATACCGTGGTGCAGGACCTCCACGAGACGGACGACCTGCGCGTCCTCGACGTCAACGGTCATCGGATCTTCGATCTGTTCCGACTGGCTGAGCTCGGCAAGCCTTACGTGTACGAGCCCGAGGTCTTGAAGGAGAAGGTCTACATGGACTGAGGCGCCCGGGCGGGGTGCCCGGGCGCAAGGTCGAGAGGGATCAGGGCGAGCGAGTGGGGAAAAGGTTACCCGAGGCCGCACATGCCGCCGGGACAACAGCTGCCCGTGCCGCAAGCAGGCGCCGACCCGCTGCCCAGGCTGTTGCTCGAGATGACGTTCCCACCCGTGGCCAGACGATGGACGGGGCTGCTGGCGGGTGTCTCTCCCGGCTCGACGCCGGCGCGTGCGCAGAGCTCTCCCCAGGTGGCGACGAGCTCGCTCATGCGGTGGTTGACCTCCAGCACCCGACCGTTGGCGTCGCAGCGGTAGTCGTAGGTTGGCATCTTGATCCTCCGGAAATATCGATAAACGCTAATATTCAACATTATATTCAGCGCGTTGCCGTGAGCAAGCGGCATGTCGCCGGGTCCGCTTTCCGAGGCCGTCAGTCGAGGTGCCGCGCGATCCACAGGCGGCCCCTCAGACCGGTCCCGGTCGTGTAGCCAACGGTTGCGAAACGGATGCGCCCGTCGCCGTCGACCACGAAGCTGGTCGGCACGCCCCGGACTCCCCAACGGCTCGCCAGTTCGCCGTGCGGGTCCGGGATCACGGGGAAGGAAAGGCCCTCGTTGGTCATGTGGCCGAGGATGTCGGCGGGACTTCCCGACTGCATGGCGATTGTGATGACCGGGTAATCCTCGGCGATGGCGTCGATCGTGCTGTTGCCCAGGCCGCATACCGGGCACCAAGTGGCCCAGAAGTGGACCAGCGCCGGCTGTCCTCGCAGGCCGGCGAGGTCGAATGATTCCCCGGTACCCACCAGTTGTCCGTTCAGTGCGGGCGCGTCGCCGTGCGCCAGCGGAGCGGAACGCCACCAGCTTAAGGCCGCGACGACAGCCAAGATCAACAGTAGCTGACCCGCGCGGTACCAGAGGCGCGAGCCCCCGGGTCGCTTGCGCACCTGTGCCCCGCTCATGAGCGCGGCGCGGTCATGGCGCTGCCGCGGGCGGCGTGGCCATCATCCCCCGGTGAGGTTCATGTGGCGCAGCACGACCGCGTGCCCGCCGGGCTCGAATTGGTGGCCCTCGGGTTTGATCTGCATCGCCGCGAGGATGGCGGAGCGCAGCGCCTCGTCGTCGTCCCCCTGGTTCCTGAGGATTTCCCGCAGGTCGAGCGAGTGCTCCTGTCCCAGGCACAGCAGCAGCCTCCCCTCGGTGGTGACCCGCACCCGGTTGCAGTCGGCGCAGAAGTTGTGGCTGTGGGGCGAGATGAAACCGACGCGGGTCTCGGTGTCCGGTATCCGGAAGTATCGGGCGGGGCCTCCGGTGGTTTCCGTCGTGGGTACGAGATCGAACCGCGGGGCGATGTCGGCCTGGATCTGGGCACTGGAGTAGAAAACCTCGGAGCGGTCGTGGCCGCCGATGCGGCCGACCGGCATCTCCTCGATGAAACTGATGTTGATCCCCTTGCGCACCGCGAAATCCACCAGGTCGCAGACCTCGTCGTGGTTGCGGTTGCGCATCATCACCGCGTTGAGCTTGATGCGCTCGAACCCCACCGCAATCGCCGCGTCGATGCCGCGCAGCACGAGGTTCAGGTCGCCGGTGCGGGTGATGGCGCGAAAGCGCTCCGGGCGGAGGCTGTCGAGGCTGATGTTGATGCGCCTGACTCCGGCGTCCCGGATTTCCCGTGCCATGGCCGCGAGGCGGGAGCCGTTGGTGGTGATGACGAGCTCATCCAGGCCGGGCAGGGCGCCGAGCTCACGCATCAGCCAGGTCAGGTTGCGGCGCACCAGCGGCTCGCCGCCGGTCAGCCGGACCTTGCGGACCCCCAGTTCCACGAAGGTACCCGCGACGCGGCGGAGCTCCTCAAGCGTCAGCACCGCGTCGCGCGGCGCGAACCTTTGGCCCGGGTCCATGCAGTAGGCGCAGCGGAAGTCACAACGATCGGTTACCGACAATCGCAAATAGGTGATCCGGCGGCCGAATCGGTCGACCAGATCGGTCCGGGCGGGGCCTTGCGTACTGGGCGTATCAGAGGTCATGGCGGCTCATTCCCGGGGTTGCGGTAAACCTGACGCTGCTCGGGAAAACGCTGACTACTCGCGCTTTCCGTCCGGGCCCTGCATGGCCCGTCGTTCTCGACGCCCTCAGGTCGTCGAGAATGGAGCAATCCGGGAATTGCACTGCCCGTCGGATTGCATGCTGTTCTTGGCCCGGACGGCCAAAAACCAGCATCTTCTTAGCAGATTCGCCCCGATGGGCCAAGCGAGCAGATCAAGAAATCTATCGCGTTATACGGGGCCGGGGTAACGCACCAGTGGCGACCACGCCGGTCCCGCTGCCCTGGCCGCGGCTCACAAGCCGGCAATCGCGTCACGGTCGACCAGGTGCAGGTGGGTCCTGTCATCGATGCCCGGCGTTCGCTCGAACAGCAGCCTGATGCGATCGATAGCGCGGCCGCTTTCGTCCGTCGCGATTACCAACCGGAAACGATTCATGCCGCGGCCGTCCCGTTCGGCCAGGCCAGACCGCACCAGCTTCCCCATGGCGGACGGACTCTCCGCCTGTTCCCTGGCGGCAAGATAGATCAACAGGCGTCCGCCGACGGCGATCCGCCTGACATCCTGAGGAAGGTCGTGTCGCGGCGAGGCGTCTGTCTCGATGCGGTCAAAAACCGCCGGCGGGCAGGTGCATCCGAGCACCTCCCGCACGAAGCGCTCGATCCGACCCGCGGTCCGCGGCCCGGTCATCAGGGGCGAATATAGACGTAGCCCTGCGACTGCAGCTCGCCGATCCGGGTCACCCCACCCTGGCTAACCTCGACGAATCCCGGCAGCAGCTCATCGAGGGTGACGCCGAAACCCTTCAAGGTGTTGCCGCACATCTCCAGCTCGACCCCCTGTCCGCGCAGCTTCTCCACGCCGGTGCGGACGCGGTCGGTGGCCTCGATGTCGTTCAGGGCATTGACGGCCGGTCCGTGCGCGACGAGCACGATGTGTACCTTCTCCGGACCACCGGCGCCGTCGATGTGGTTCTGGATATTGCCCAGCACGAACGGCACCTTTTCGGCCTCGGAGACATGGTAGACCACGTCGAGCTTGTCGCCGGCGACGGCGGTTATGCAAGACATCAGCAGGCCGAGGGCGGCGAGGGCGATGGATGTTTTCATGCGATGCTCTCCTCTGGTGGGTCGGTGGGTGTTTGTAAACCGGAGGACTGCCCCCCGCCGTCAGAGTTCCTCCGAGGCGAAGTCCGCCAGCCGCGAGCGCTCGCCGCGGATCAGCGTGATGTGTCCGCTGTGGGGCCAGTGCTTGAAGCGGTCGACGACGTAGGTCAGCCCGGAGGTGGTCTCGGTGAGGTAGGGGGTGTCGATCTGGGAGATGTTTCCCAGGCAGATGATCTTGGTGCCGGGGCCGGCCCGGGTGATCAGGGTCTTCATCTGCTTCGCGGTCAGGTTCTGGGCCTCGTCCAGGATGATGTACTTGTGCAGAAAGGTGCGCCCGCGCATGAAATTGAGCGACTGGATGCGAACCCGGTTGCGCAGCAGATCGTTGGTTGCGGCCCGGCCCCACTCGCCGCCCTCGGTCTGGGTCAGGACCTCCAGGTTGTCCATCAGGGCACCCATCCAGGGGGTCATCTTCTCCTCCTCCGTGCCGGGAAGGAAACCGATGTCCTCTCCCACCGGCACCGTGACCCGGGTCATGATGATCTCCCGGTAGATGCTGCGGTCGAGTACCTGGGAGAGGCCCGCCGCCAGCGCCAACAGGGTCTTGCCGGTGCCGGCAGTGCCCAAGAGGGTCACGAAGTCCAGGTCCGGGTCCATGAGCATGTTGAGCGCGAAGTTCTGTTCGCGGTTGCGCGCGGTGATACCCCAGACGTTGTGCCTGTGCGGCCGGTAGTCCTCCGTTAGCTCGATGATGGCACTGGTAGCGGAACGCTTTTCGCGCACCATGGCCTCGAACGACTCGTCTCCCTGCAGGTACAGGCATTGGTTCGGGTACCAGTCGGCGACGTCCGGGCCACTGATCTTGTAGTAGGTGCGGCCCTCTTCCTTCCATGCCTCCACCGTTCGGTCGTGGCTGTCCCAGAAGTCTCCGGGCAGCTCGGTCTGGCCGGTGTAGAGCAGGTTGACGTCGTCCAGGACCTGGTCGTTGGAATAGTCTTCGGCGGGAATGCCGAGAACCGCCGCCTTGATGCGCAGGTTGATGTCCTTCGAGACGACGATCACCGTGCGTTCGGGATGGCTCTCCTGCAGGGCCTGGGCGGTGCCGAGGATGGTGTTGTCGATGTTGTTGCCCGGCAGGGTGCTGGGGAGACGCACGTCGAGTGGCGAGGTCTGGAAGAACAGGCGTCCCGTTGCGGGGAGCACGTGCCCGCCGAGGTTCTCACGCAGCGGATGGATGGGCAGGCCGACGTCGATCTCCTCCTTGCCCGAGCCGGTCATGAGCTGATCGAGGAATCGGCTCACCTGCCGCACGTTGCGCGCCACCTCTGACATGCCCTTCTTGCCGCGATCGAGCTCCTCGAGCACCACCATGGGAAGAAAGATGTCGTGCTCCTGAAAACGGAATATGGCGGTGGGGTCGTGCATGAGCACGTTGGTGTCGAGCACGAAAAGGCGGCGCTTGTCGTCGTCGCGTTTGATCATCGGCGTCAAGTGGAAACGTTGGCGCGGCTGTGCGCTGCAGGAAAGATGGGAGGGGCCCTGTCGTCGCCCGATCGCGGTCCGGAGGATCGCTCAGGCGCCGCCCGGAAGCTCCCTTACCGCCGCCAGGACCTCATCCACGTGGCCCTTGACCTTGACCTTGCGCCATTCGCGGCGGAGCACGCCTTCGGCGTCGATGAGGAAGGTGCTGCGCTCGACCCCCAGGGACTCCCGCCCGTACATCTTCTTGAGCTGGATGACGTCGAACATCCGGCACAGGGCTTCGTCGGTGTCGGACACGAGGTCGAACGGGAAGGCCTGCTTGGCCTTGAAGTTCTCCTGGGCCTTGATGCCGTCTCGGGAGGCGCCGAGGATGGTCGCTGATGCCGCGGCGAAGGAATCGTGGGCGTCTCGGAAGTCCTGTCCCTCCTGGGTGCAGCCCGGGGTGCTCGCCTTGGGATAGAAATAGAGGACGAGACGCCTGCCGCGGAAATCCGAAAGGCGCGCCGTGCGCCCGCCCGTCAGTACGAGTTCGATGTCAGGGATGGGTTCGCTGATTTTCAAGCTCATGGGCGTTCATTATCTCCGCGTCGTAACCGATGGCGGCCACGTGCTCTTTCACCCCTTCAGGGGCTCGAGCACGGCGTCCAGATTTAGGCCGTCGCAGTAGTCCATGAACTCCTCGCGCAGGGCCGCGATGTGGATGTCCGCGGGTATGCCGACGGTCATGTGCACCGAGAACATGGGCGTGCCGGTGTGGGCCGCCGCGTAGGTGCTGGTAGCCATGTCCTCGATGTTGATGTTGCGATCGGCGAAGAAGCCTGCCAGCTTGTTGACGATGCCGGGGTGGTCCATGGAGACGACGTCCACGGCGTAGGGCAGCAGATTGTTGCCCGCGGCGCGCTGCCCGGTGCGTTTTGAAATGATGGTCATGCCCAGCTGACGCTGCAGCTCGGGCAGGGCGTTCTCCACCTTGGCCAGGGTGTTCCATTTCCCCTCCACCAGCAGCATGGCCGCGAACTCCCCGCCGAGCACCGTCATGCGGCTGTCCTCGATGTTGCAGCCATGATCCAAGATTGCCTTGGACAGCTGGTTGACGATGCCGGGGTGGTCCTCACCCAGGGCGGAGATCACTAGGTAAGTCTTCTGCGTGGCCATGAATCGGAGGAACAGGGAGTCGTTTCGGGAGCTGCAATGCCGTGAGTGTAGCATGGGCTCAGCCCCCCCCGAAAAGGCGTATGAGACCGCACGCCTGCCTGGCGGCAGGTTGTGTTTCTTGATGGGCGCAAGATAATATGCGGAATTTTCCGCACTGCCGGAGTCTCGCCATGTTCCGCGGAAGTATCGTTGCCCTGATCACCCCCATGCACGACGATGGTCGCGTCGATGACGATGCTCTGCGCCGTTTGGTGGACTTCCATGTCGCGGAGGGCTCCTCCGCGATCGTCGCCGTCGGCACCACCGGGGAATCGGCCACCCTGGACCATGCGGAGCACTGCGCGGTGATACGCCGTGTGGTCGAGCTCGCGGCGGGGCGTATTCCGGTGATCGCCGGAACCGGGGCGAACTCGACCACGGAGGCGATTGCGCTCACCCAATGCGCCCGCCAGGCGGGCGCGGACGCGGCGCTGCTGGTTACCCCCTACTACAACAAGCCCACCCAGGAGGGTCTCTACCTCCATCACAAGGCGGTGGCGGAGGCCGTGGATATCCCGCAGATTCTCTACAACGTCCCGGGGCGCACTGCCTGCGATATGCTTCCCGCCACCACGGCGCGCCTGGCGCGCCTACCGAATATCGTCGGCATCAAGGATGCGACGGGGGAGCTCGGCCGGCTCAGCCAGTTAAAGGAATCCTGCGGGGATGGGTTCGACCTCTTCAGCGGCGACGACGCTACCGCCTGCGAGTTCATCCTCGGCGGTGGCCATGGCGTCATCTCCGTGACCGCCAACGTGGCCCCGCGGCTCATGCAGGAGATGTGCGCAGCGGCGCTCGCGGGCGAGCGTGAAAGGGCGCTGGCCGTCAATGAGCGCCTGGACGCCCTCCATCACGACCTGTTCGTT
This sequence comes from uncultured Chromatiaceae bacterium, assembly GCA_964395315.1. Lineage (GTDB taxonomy): Bacteria > Pseudomonadota > Gammaproteobacteria > Chromatiales > Chromatiaceae > CAVORB01. The sequence continues at coordinate 70,852 of CAYNBI010000005.1, forward strand.
CAATCGAACCCGATTCCGGTCAAATGGGCGGTCGCCGAGATGGGCCTGTCCCCGAAGGGTATCCGCCTGCCGCTGACCTGGCTCACCGAGGATGCCCAGCCGCGGGTCCGGGCCGCCATGACTCGGGCGGGTGTCGCCTGATGCCGGCCGGTTTCGCCCCGCTACGCGTCATTGGCCGGTTGTTGCGGCCCAAACCCAGATATCACGTTCGGTAGATATTCATGGACAAAGCCTACGTCTTCCTCGCCATTCCGCTGACGTTGCTGATCTCCGCCTGTAGCAGCGTGCCGAGTCTCGACGAATATCTGCCGGACCAGACCCTGGAATACAAGAAGCAGCGTGAGGCGGCTGACAACCTGGAGATTCCGCCGGATCTGACCGGGGGCGACTTCGACGATGCGATGGACGTGCCCGACGTCGGCGGTTCCATGACCTACTCGGAATACGTGGGCGAGCGCGGCAAGCGACGCGAGATTGCCGCGAGCGGAGACGTGTTGCCGGATGTCAAGAATGTAGAGCTGCGCCGCGACGGCGAAAACCGCTGGCTCGAGATCACGGGGTCACCCCAGCAGGTGTGGCCGCGGGTGGTGTCCTTCTGGCGCCAGCAAGGCATTCTGCTGGCGGAGCAGGATCCGGCCGCCGGGGTCATGAAGACGGATTGGCTCGAGAACCGGGCCGAGATCCGCAAGGACTTCGTGACCAATGTCATGCGCAAGGTCGTGGATGGGCTCTACGCAACCTCCACGCGGGACCAGTACCGTGTGCGCATCGAGCCTGGGCTGACGTCCGGAACCACCGACCTCTACCTGACCCATCGCGCGATGGAAGAACGCTTCGCCAGCAACGCCGTGGGCGAAGACACCCAGTCCATCTGGGAGCCCGCCCCGAGCGACCCGGGCAAGGAGGCGGAGATGTTGCGCCGCTTGATGGTTTACCTCGGGGTAACCGAACAGCGGGCTGACCGCCAGCTTGCCGAGCAGCAGCCGCAAGCATCCAAGTCGCGTCTGGAGACGGGACCTGGCGGGGAGACCACCCTAGTCATCTCCGAGGAGTACCGGTACGCCTGGCGCCTGACCGGCGTGGCCCTGGACCGGGTCGGCTTCGCCGTCGAGGACCGCGACCGCTCTCAGGGCGTTTACTATGTGCGCTACGACGATCCCAGCAAGGGCCAGGAGAAGAAAGGCTGGACCTCCAAGCTCGCCTTCTGGCGCAGCGACGAGGTGGACACCGTCACCCAGTACCAGGTCAAGCTCACCGGAGATGGAAACCAGACCCGGGTGGTCGTGCGCGACCGTGTCGGGCGCCGCGACGATTCAGCCACCGCCAATCGCATCCTGACGCTGCTCAGCGAGCAAATCCGCTGAGCGGTGCCTTGTCGCAGGTGTTGATGCCGCCCGCGGGTGGTACGGCCTGGCGACACTGATGCGGTTCGCGGTGCTGGGCAGCGGCAGCCGGGGAAACGCGACCCTGGTTGAGGGCGATGGCACGCGGGTGCTGGTCGACTGCGGCTTCGCGGCGCGCGAGGCCGAGCGCCGACTCGGCGCCCTCGGTGTCGCGCCGTCAGAGCTGGATGCCATTCTCGTCACACACGAGCACGGGGACCATGTGCGTGGGGTCGCCGCGCTTGCGGGCCGCTACGGTCTGGACGTTTGGACCACCCCGGGGACCTGGCGCCAAGCCGGGGGTGCCGAGATCCCTGGTCTGCGCCTGTTCTCGGGCCACGAGACCCCCTTCCGCATCGGCGACCTCGTCGTCACCCCCTTTCCGGTTCCCCATGACGCTCGTGAGCCCTGCCAGTTCACTCTGGAGGGCGTGGGGGGGCGGCTCGGAATGCTGACGGACGCAGGCTCCGTAACCCCCCATGTCAGGGATCTGCTGCGGGAGTGCGACGCCTTGGTCCTCGAGTGCAACCATGACGAGGACATGCTGCGCGCGGGCCCCTATCCGCCCTCCCTGCAGGCTCGAGTCGGCGGCGGCTTCGGCCATCTCAGCAATGCGCAGGCCGCGCGGCTGCTCGACGCGCTGCCTCACCACGCCCTGCGGCACCTGGTGCTGGCGCACATCAGTGAGAAGAACAACCGGGTGGACCTCGTCACAGAGACGATTCTTCAGGTTTCCCGAGACCTTGAGCCCCGTATTCACCTGGCCGCGCAGGATCGCCCCGGTCCCTGGCTTCGGCTCTAGCCGCGGCCAACGCCGAACTCGCCGTCATCCATGGCACACCCTGGCGCCCTCCCGCCGCGATGGTGCCCGGGTGGCTTCATGCAAAATCCGCTACGCGCCTGAGGATTGGGGTGCTCCCCGCCCGCGGCGCGGGCTGACCAGATCGCCGTTTCGCTTAGCGCCCGAGAATGGGGTCACCCTCGTACGCGACGGGACGTACCGAACTGGCAGCGTTTCCCTTGCGCGATAGGCGACGTCTATGACTCGAATCAGTATTACCCATTAGCAGCCTCGAACGGCTGCTTATATTCTGGCACCTCCGGCGCCGGCGGAATTTCGTCGGAGCCGGAACCGAAACAACGTAGACCAACCGGAGTGACCCATGGATCTGAAAGGCAGCAAGACCGAGCAACACCTGAAAGAGGCCTTTGCGGGCGAGTCCC
>CAYNBI010000006.1:0-32073 GCA_964395315.1 uncultured Chromatiaceae bacterium
AATCGCAAACGGGAGGTGTAGGGCTCGAGGTTAGATATCGCGTGGCGGCGACGCAGACTAAGGTTCACCGTTTCACCCACCTGATCGCGCAGCCATTCCATCACGGGCGGCGCCACCCGGCGCACGTCGAGCTGGGTACCCACCTTGGCCGCCAGCTGCAGCAGGCGCACCCCGAGCTTGTAACGCCCCGACCCCGTCCGCTCGACGTAGCCGTGGGCCATGAGTGACGTGAGGATCCGCGATGCCGTGGATGGATGCAGTTGGGCATCCGCGGAAAGGATCTTGAGGCTGGCGGAGCCCCCCGCACGGGCCAGGGCATCTAGCAGCGCGGCTGCTCGGTCGATGACCTGGATGGCGGTCTTGGTCATGAGGGCCTCCAATACTTCACGATGTGGGGCTAATTGTAGAGTGCGGATCAAACAGGGGGCGACTGCCATCCGATCCTGGCGCCAACCGCCGGAAGTCCGGGGCCGCTGCGCACTGGCGAAAGGGCCCTATAGCGAGCATCTTCCCTGATCGAATGCGCCGCTCCAGTGACAACTGGGGCCTACTTGACTTCGGTCAAAAACATACATCTAGTGAATCATATAATCGACAACACAATATCTTGTGTTCTGAAAAAGATCGGGAGAGATGATGACCACCGCATCCAGCCGCCTCGCGACCCTGCCGACCCGCATCATCAAGCGCGACGGGAACCAGGTTCAGTTCGACGCCGGCAAGATCGAGTCCGCCATCCTGCGCGCCGGCCAGGCGACCGGGGAGTTCGACGGGGCCGAGGCGGCGCTGCTGACGGCACAAGCGGTGAAGGTGCTGGCCCATCGCTATCAGTCCGGTCGGCTGCCGGACATCGAGGGCATCCAGGACGTGGTGGAGCAGACCCTGATCGCCGCCAACCACTTCGAGACCGCCCGCTCCTACATCGTCTACCGCGAGCAGCACTCGCGCCTGCGCGAGGACCGGCGCACCCTGGTGGACGTGGCCTCCAGCATCAACGAGTACCTGGACCGATCCGACTGGCGGGTGGCGGCGAACGCGAACCAGGGATACTCCCTGGGCGGGCTGATCCTGAACACCTCAGGGAAGATGATCGCCAATTACTGGCTGTCCCACGTCTATCCGCCGCAGGTCGGGGAGATCCATCGTCAGGGCGATGTCCATATCCACGATCTGGACATGCTCGCCGGCTACTGCGCGGGCTGGTCCCTGCGCACCCTGCTGGCCGAGGGGCTGAACGGTGTCCCGGGCCGAGTCGAGGCGGGTCCGCCGCGGCACATGTCCTCCGCGGTCGGGCAGATCGTCAACTTCCTGGGGACGCTGCAGAACGAGTGGGCGGGCGCGCAGGCGTTCTCCAGCTTCGACACCTACATGGCGCCGTTCGTGCGCAAGGACGGCCTCAGCTACGAGCAGGTCCGTCAGTACATCCAGGAGCTGATCTACAACCTGAACGTGCCCTCGCGGTGGGGGACCCAGACGCCCTTCACCAATCTCACCTTCGACTGGGTCTGCCCCGAGGACCTGCGCGGGCAGGTGCCGGTGATCGGGGGCGAGGAGCAGCGCTTCACGTATGGCGAGCTACAGGCCGAGATGGACCTGATCAACCGCGCCTACATCGAGGTGATGACCGACGGCGACGCCAAAGGGCGCATCTTCACCTTCCCCATCCCCACCTACAACATCACGCCGGACTTCCCCTGGGAGAGCGAGAACGCCGACCGGCTGTTCGCCATGACGGCCAAATACGGACTGCCCTACTTCCAGAACTTCATCAATTCGGAGCTCTCCCCGAACATGGTTCGGTCCATGTGCTGCCGGCTGCAGCTCGATCTGCGCGAGCTCCTCAAGCGCGGCAACGGGCTGTTCGGCTCCGCGGAGCAGACCGGCTCCCTCGGCGTGGTGACCATCAACTGCGCCCGCCTCGGCTATCTGCACCGCGGCGACGAACGGTCGCTCCACGCCCGGCTGGATGAGCTGCTGGAGCTCTCCCGCAACAGCCTCGAGATCAAGCGCAAGGTCATCCAGCGCCATCTGGATGCTGGCTTGTTCCCTTACACCAAGCGTTTCCTCGGCACCTTGCGCAATCACTTCTCCACCATCGGGGTGAACGGGATCAACGAGATGGTCCGCAACTTCACCAGCGACGCCGAGAACATCGTCACCGAGCGCGGAAGAGCACTTGCCGTGCGCTTCCTAGATCGGGTTCGCGAGCGCATGGTCGCTTTCCAGGAGGAAACGGGGCACATGTACAACCTCGAGGCCACCCCGGCGGAGGGAACCACCTACCGCTTCGCCCGCGAGGACCGCAAGCGCTACCCGGACATCATCCAGGCCGGCACACCCGATGCCCCCTACTACACCAACTCGTCCCAGCTACCGGTGGGCTTCACGGACGACCCCTTCCATGCGCTGGAGATGCAGGAGGAGCTGCAGAGCAAATACACAGGAGGCACGGTGCTGCACCTCTACATGAGCGAGCACGTCTCCAGTGTCGAGGCCTGCAAGCGTCTGGTGCGCCGCGCCCTGACCAACTTCCGCCTGCCCTACATCACGGTCACGCCGGTGTTCTCGATCTGCCCCAAGCACGGCTACATCGCCGGAGAGCACGAGTTCTGTCCCGCCTGCGACCAGGAGCTGATCGCCCGCAAGCGCGCCCGGGCACAGGCACCTGACGCCCGCGCCTGCCATTGACCAAGGCGACGGGAAGCGCCGCCGGAACCCATCAGACCATCCCGTAGAGACGACAGGAGCAAAAAGGCCATGACCACAAACGAAGGCATCGAGCTGAGAGAAGAGGAACGCACACGCTGCGAGATCTGGACGCGGGTCATGGGCTATCACCGCCCGGTGTCCGCCTTCAACGCGGGCAAGCGCTCGGAGCACATCGAGCGTCAGTACTTCGTCGAGCGGGGCGGGGACCGCCCCTCCGCGGGCGGGCGCTGACCCAAGCCGTTGCCCTAGAGTCCCGTTCGATGCACCGGAGTACGAGTGCGGAAAACCAGGACGCGACGCGCTCGCTGGCTGGCGGCGTGCCTCTGCCCGCGGCCGGCCTCGCCGCGCGACCGGGAAGGCCACAGGAACTTGCCGTCGGAGGTCTGACGCCGCTGACCACGGTGGACTTCCCGGGTGAGCTCGCGGCGACCGTCTTCTGCCATGGCTGCCCGTGGCGCTGCGCCTACTGCCACAACGGCCACCTCCTGGGCAGCGTCGTCGGCGGGCTCGTTCCCTGGCCCGAGGTATGGGCCCACCTGCAGCGGCGCACGGGCCTGCTGGACGCCGTGGTCTTCAGCGGCGGCGAGCCAACGGCGCAGACGGCCCTCCGGGCGACGATCGGGGAGGCGGCGGCCCTAGGTTTCAAGATCGGCCTGCACACCGCGGGGTGTTATCCGCGGCGCCTCGGGCGCTTGGTCCACATGCTCGATTGGGTGGGATTGGACATCAAGGCCCTGCCCGAAGGCTACCCGGCTATCACCGGTGTCGCGAACTCGGGAGAGCGAGCCTGGGAGAGCTTGCGGATACTGCTCGGCGCCGGCGTCAGAACCGAGGTCCGCACCACGGTCCTCCCTGGCTGGACCCTGGAGGACCCACTCGGGCCGCTGATGGAGCGCCTCGCAGCCGCAGGCGTCGACGACTACGCGCTGCAAGGGTGCAGGACGGGGACGGCCCTGGACCCGACGCTGCGCGGAATCTTTTCGACGCCCGTCTCCGCCGCAGTCATGGATCTAGGCAGCCGGCTGTTCTCGACCTTCCGCGTGCGATAGGCTCGGCGCCGGCGAGCAGGGATTTCGAGCCGGGCAAACCCCGGACCTCATCCCGCCATCGGCTTGATAATTCCGCAGGCATCGCGTGGCCCCCCGGCGCAGCCTTTCTTGAGGTCGGATTCCTCGTCGCAGTATGTGTCCTCGTTGGTGTGGATGATGAAAGCGCTCCCGTCCTCGTCCAGGATCGTCAGCCGGCCGGGGGAGAGCGTGATCCTGTTGGTCGTGTGGCTCATGCGACCCACCCCGTCCTTGACCTCGATGTTGATCAGGTCGCCCATGTGGTAGGGGTGATTGATGTCCTTGGCGGGAACCTCATCGCCGGCGCTGTCCGGACGGGATTCGCCGAAAGGACCCGGGTCGTGGTGGCCCTTCGCCGCTCCGCACGGCTCGCAAGCCGCAACCTCATGGATGTGAACGGCGTGCTTGCCGTCGGTCAGCCCTTTCACGGTCATCTCCACCGTGACTTCCTTGATCCCCTCGGCCGTGACCGCCTCCACGAGGGTTGCCGTTCCGCTGATTTCGGGGTTCTCGCAGCCCTTGATCTGTGCAGACGCCTTGAGGGCCTCGGCCTGCACGACGGTCGATCCGAATGCGACGGCGATTCCGACGAGTGAGCCGGAAAGCAGGCGGGCCGGGCTGGATAGGGGTCGTTTCATGGTCAATTGCTCCTTGGGTGCTGACTAGGATCAGAAACCTGAACGCGATCCGCTGGAAGGCGGGGCTTAACCGAGTGTGTTACTCGGTCAATTACCGTCAAAGGGTAGTTCTGCCGGACGCAATGGGCAAGTCGGGAAGGCGGGCGCGAGAGAACAGGGGTGCGATGGCACCCCGAACGAGCTACGTCAGGATCGAATACGGATGCCGCAGGGCGGTTGCGCAGGTCGCGCGGTTTGAAGACCTAGTCCTGGGAGGGCACGATCGGCATCTCGGCCGGTTGCGAGCGCTTCCTCGCGATGAGCTGAACCGCCTTGCGGGCGCTGATTTCACGGACCTCGTACTGGTCGAGAGTACTCTGGAGCCAATAGGCGGTGTTGATTTGATCGCTGCGTCCCTTCTGGCTCGACGGCTGCAAATGGTAGCTCATGAGAACGGCTCCTTGCTGAACGTGGGTTCGAGTTACGCGATGTGTCTTGCCAGATGCATGCCAAATCATGACCGAGCGCTGATCGGACAAGCAAAACCAACGTAGCCAACGGCTTCGCACATCAGGCGCGCTCCAGCAGGATATGCGCCGAATCCATGGGCCGTCGTGTCCTGCCGACAGCGCAGCCTTCGCGCGAGGTCCTACAAGACGCACGCTTCTGGACACATTGCTTTCTCGCCGGAAGGCTTTCGCGCTAGGTCGCTCGTCTGGTATTGATGGTCCGGAAATCAGCCAGGGGATACCCACGATGACACGCCGTCACGCTGCCGCAGCCGCCATGATCATCGCCATCGTGATCGGAATCGCGGCCTGGTCAAAGCTTCGTCACCACGACCGCGAGGTCTACGACACGCCGCAACGGGTTCGCGCGGACGAGCATCCGGCATTCCAGTCCCGGAGCCCGGCAACAGATCGAGCCGATCCGCGTTAGGCAGCAAGCGGCGATCCGAACGGGATGATGTCGCGAACAGACGTCCGAAGCGCCCGCGTCAGATCGGATGTCGCTCGCCCGGACCTGTGGGCGTACCTGACGCAGCGAAAAGCTAGACCAACCCCACTGCTTGGTCTATGTTCGGCTCTCCACACCACACTGGAGGAACCGAACGATGCGCAAGATACTTGCCATGACCATAGCGGCGGCCCTGATGTCCGCCGCCATCGCCGGCGAAATGGCGACGCCAGACGAGGCCAAGGCGTTGAGCCAGAAGGCCCAGGCCGCGGTGAACGAGACAGGGAGTGAGAAGGCCTTCGCCGTTTTCTCCGACCCGGCGGGAGGTTATCAGGAGAAGGACCTCTACGTCTTCTGCATGGACATGGAGGGCGTGATGCTCTATCACGCCAAGAAGCCGGAACTGGTCGGGAAGAATCTCGCCGACTTCAACAAGTACGGGGACGAGCTCTTCAAAGACATGATCGCCGTCGCGAAGGATCCCGGCGAGGGCTGGGTCGACTATAAGTGGCCCTACCCCGGAAGCGAGGAGATCAAGGAGAAGACCAGCTACGTCCTGACCAACAACGAGGGCTTCTTCTGCGGCGTGGGCGCCTACAAGTGACGCCTGGGCTTCCGGGGGAGACCCAGCCGGTCTCGCGCCCTCGAGCAGACGCTGATCAGTTCAGCGCTCCCTCGCGGCGCATGGATGTGACGCCATGTTCGAGCGCGTAAGCGATTGAAAATGAGCCCATCCAAGAACCACGCTTCTTGGATGGCGTGCTGATTTTGGCCAGGATGGCCGATGCTTCGGGTCTCCTTGACGAAACGACGCAGCCCCGCGGTCGCGGGGCTGTTTTTTTTGGTGCGGGGCGATGGCCGCATCCGCGACCCCGTCCCCGAATGCCGCGGCGCAAGCTTCAGCCCAGGTAGGCATCCTCCCACTCGCCCTCGCCCACCGCCTGCTGATAGGGCTCGACCTCCCGCCCCGCGAATACCTCGTCCACCACCTCGATGAAGCGCTTGGCCTGGGGGGAGAGGAACTTGCCACGGCGCAGCACGATGCCGTAGCTGCGCTTGGGGAAATATTGCTCCAGCGGGATACTCGCTAGCCGGTCATCGCCCGTGAGGCACACGTCGGTGACGATGGAGATGCCGAGCCCGAGCTCCACGTACTTTTTGATCACCTCCCAGCCGCCCGCCTCGAGTGTAACCCTGTAACCCAGGTGGTGCTGCCGGAATACCAGGTCCACCATCCGCCAGGTGCTGAGGTGTCGGGGCGGCAGGATCAAACCGAAGGGTGCGATATCCTCCAATGTCACGTCCTTCTTACCCGCCAGCGGGTGATCCAAGGGAGTGATGAGCTTTGGCCCGTAGGTGACCACCGGGCGATAGGTAATGTCATCCGGAACCTCCAGCATGGAGCCCACCGCGAGGTCCGCGTCGTCCGCCCGCAACATGGAAAGGCCGTCGCGGCCGGTGACGTTGTGCAGCTTGAGCTCGATGCCCGGAAAACGGCTGGTGAAGAGCCCGACCGGCTCCGGCAGGATATAGAGTATGGTGGACTCGCCTGCCGCGATGTCCAGCGTGCCCTGGTCCACCCGTCCGCAGTGGGTGGCGAAGGTCTCTTGCAGCTTGTCCATGCCCTCGACGAGTGGCTGCGCCAACTGGTAGAGGAGATCGCCCTCCGGCGTCAGCTTGATCTTGGGCCCCCGCCGCTCGAAGAGCAGGGTATCGAACTCCCGCTCAAGCGCTTGAATCTGGAGCGACACCGTCGGCTGGCTGAGAAAGATCTGCTCCGCTGCCGCGCTGACGCTTCCGGTCCGCGCCGCGTGGCAGAAGGCGCGCAGCTGTTTCAACCGATTCTGCTTGTAGTGGATCTGGGAGCCCGATGCCATTGACCTTGTCAATAGTTGTGTCGCGTGGGGGCAATAATAGTGCATTGTCCGGCGGAATGCCGCCAGGCGCGGCGAATAGTGCGGCGCGCCAAGAGGAAACGCCCGTCAGTCGGCGCTTTCCTTATCGATTGCCCCCGCGATCGACAACCACGCTTGGCCGGAGAAGGCAAAGGGGTTGGCGGCGACGACCGGCAACGCCGCATCTACGGCCGTCCGTGCGCGGGCGATGAGATCGGCATCCTCGCCCTCCAGCGTCAGCGCCATGAGCACCGCCGCCGGGGATGGCAGGGGGCTGTCCGGAAATGCCGGCTCGGAGGGGACCGCGGGCAACAGCGACTCGGCGGCGAGCGCCCAGCCGCCGTTCCGGTGGAATCGCCCCCAGGCCTGCTTCACCAAGCGCTTCGACAGCGCGAGGTCCGGCGGCGAGCCCGATAGCGCGCCCCAGTCCGCCAACCCGCGCGCAACGAAGGCGTAGTCCTCCAGGGTCGCCTCGCCGATCCAGCCCCGTTCCGAGACCGCGCGGTGCAGGCGCTCTCCATCCCAGAGCCGTCCCACCAGGTAGTCCCGCAGCGCCGATGCCGCGTGCCGGTAGCGCTCTGCTCCGAGCTCGCGCGCACCCGCGACCAGCGCGCTCAGAGCCAGACCGTTCCAGCCCGCCAGCTGCTTGTCGTCCCGTGGCAGGCCTCGCTGCCGCCGCGCCTCCAGCAGCTTGGTCCGAGCCTGCGCGAGCAGCCAGTCGGCCTCGGCGGAGTCGATGCCGAGACTCGGCGCCGCGTCGGCGGGTGCTTGTTCCCGCATGGGCAACAGACCCGCGGCGTGCTCGGATGGCCCTTCCAGGCCCCACAGGAGCGCCAACAGTCGGCGCTCGCCCTCGGTCAGCAGCCGAGCCAGCTCATCGCCGCGCCATAGGTAGAAGCCACCCTCGACATCTTGGGCGTCGACCGCCGACAGGCTGGCGATGTAGGCACCCTCTTCCCCCGCCATTTCCGCGATCAGAAAATCCAGGGTATCGCGGGCGACCTCCCGGTAGCCCGGCCGCTCCAGCACCACGGCTGCACGCAGGTACAGGGGCGCCAACAGCGCCTGCGTGTAGAGCATCTTCTCGAAGTGCGGCGTTTGCCAGTCGGGATCGACCGTGTAGCGGAAGAAACCGCCACCGAGATGGTCCCGCAGCCCTCGGTTCGCCATGGCGTCGAGGGTCAGGCGTAGGAACCCCGCCAGTTCCTCGTCCGGGGCGCGGGCTTGCAGCTCCAACAGCACGGAGAGGTTGGGCGCCATGGGGAAGCGCGCCTGGTTACCGAAGCCCCCGGCAAGCTGGTCGCCGATCCGCAGGGTCTGGCGTCGTAACGCCGAGGCGAGCGCGTCCGCCGAGACGCGCGCCATCGTCTCGGCCACCGCCTCCGACCCAGCCTCGGCGCGCTCCAGGGCGGCGCGGCGGGCCAGCTCGCTGAGCTCCGCGCTCTGCTCAGACCACGCCTTCACCACACGCTCGAGCAGCGCCCGAAACTCCCCTGGTGGCGCGTAGGTCAGTCCCAGCAGCGGATAGCCGGCCGGCGCCAGTATCACGTTGAGAGGCCAGCCGGCCTGGCCTGCCGTCCGCTCGACGAATCCGATCAGGTAGGCGTCAAGGGCCGGGTGTAGCTCACGGTCCAGCTTGACCGGGACGAAATACCGGTTGAGCAGCGTGGCGATATCCGGATCACGGTAGCTCTCTCGCTGCATGACGTGGCACCAGTGGCACGCGAAGTAACCGCTGGAAACGAACAGGGGCCGGCCGCCGGCACTGGCCTCGGCCAGAGCCTCCCGGCCCCACTCCCGCCACTGCACCGGATCCTGTCCGTGCATGGCGAGATAGGGGGAGGGGTTGCCCGCGAGGTCGTTCGCGGCCCCGGCCGGGGAAGCGATCAGCGCGACGACGGAGAGCAGGAGACCGTAGGCCTCGCGCCTCACGAGCCAGTAGAAGCGTTTGCTTGCCATGATGCGGGACCGGTGGCCGCCGAACGAGCAGGTGGACCGTTGGACAACGCGGAGGCGGGGCGAGATCCAGGCCCGGACTCGATACACGTCACAGCCGGCCCGGCGGTTAAGGCCGATGACTTACGGCTGATCGAGCTGCGCGAGGATGTTGCGCGCCACTCGCCTCTGATCGTCGTCGCCGTCGGCCAGCACCTCGTAGAGCAGCGCACGGGCGCCCGCCTCGTCCTCGTCGTCGCGCAGTTCCATGACGCGCTCGAGCTTCCGCGCGACCGGATCCGGGGCGCTCTCGTCAGGCGGCTCGATGTCCTCGTCCGACTCGATGGCATCGAGCTCCGCCTCCATCTCCTCCGGCGTCATCGGACGGAAGCGCTCGTTGTCAAACGGGTCGCCCCCGGAGATTTCGCGACCGACCACTGAGTCCCCGCCCGACCTGACGTCAATTCCCTCGCCGGGGGGGGAGTCCGGCGGACCACTGCCCGGAGGTGGATCATCGCTTCCTCGTGCGGCAAGGCCCCCGCCACCCGATGCGGCGGCGCCGACGGCGTAACCCGGATCACTCCCTTCTCCACCGGCCTCGCCGCGGCGCAGAAAGAAACGGGAGAAGAAGATCCCGAGCTCGAACAACAGCCACATGGGCAGGGCCAGAAGGGTCTGCGAGATTACGTCGGGCGGCGTCAGCAGCATCCCGGCCACAAACACGCCGACGATCACGTAAGGTCGTTTCTTGCGCAGATCCTCGGGCGTGGTGATGCCGACGGAGACCAGCAAGATGGTGGCGATCGGGATCTCGAAGGCGATCCCGAAGGCGAAGAAGAGGGTCAGGACAAAATCCAGGTAGGCGGTGATGTCGGTCATCACCGCCACCCCATCGGGTGCGGTGCCGGTCAGGAAGGCAAACACCAGGGGAAAGACCACGTAGTAGGCGAACGCCATGCCCAGGTAGAAGAGCACGATGCTGGACACCACGAGCGGCACCGCAAACCGCTTCTCGTGCTGGTACAGGCCTGGGGCCACGAAGGCCCAGAACTGATACAGCAGGTAGGGCATGGACAGGAAGACCGCCGCTACCAGGGCGAGCTTGAAGGGCGTCAGGAAGGGCGAGGCCACCTGGGTGGCGATCATGCTGGTCCCCTCCGGCAACTGGGCCATCAGGGGCGCGGCGACGTAAACGTAGATGTCGTTGGCGAACGGGAACAGGACCAGGAACACCACCAGCACCGCAATCAGCATGCGCAGGATGCGGTCCCGCAGCTCTACCAGATGGGAGAGGAAGGGCTGCTCCGGACCGGGTTCTTCATGGTGCGCCGGTGAGGACATGGCGGAATAGGGGGATTCTCGTCGCCTGGGTTGATGAAACGTGCGGGTCGCCGTACGTCGACTGGGGTTAACAGCCAGACCCCGGCGCCGTCAGTGCGAGAGCTACGGAAGACCGGGGACGGCGACCGGCGTCGACACTCCGCTCCAAGGTCTCATTGGGAGCTGGTGTCCTTCCCCTTGTCACCACCCGTCGGAGAGCCCTTGCGCGTGGTGGCGGGCGTCTTGTCGCCGGGCTCTTCTAAGATGGTTTCCAGGGGATTGCTCTTCGCCTGTTTCTCGAGGATCTGCTTGAGTTCCTCGGCCTTGAGCTCACGGTCGATCTCCGCCTTCACGGAGCTCAGCATGCGCCGCCCGCGACCGAGCCAGAGTCCGGCCGTGCGCGCCAGCTTGGGCAAGCGCTCCGGGCCCACGACCAGCAGGGCCACCAGGCCGACCAGGGCCAGCTCCCAGAATCCGACGTCAAACATCAGGGGGGACTCAGTCGGGACCGTGGCGCTCAGACCTTGTCCTTCTCCTTGACGGCGGCCTCACCCTCGGCGGTGCGCTTGGCCGCGGTATCCTCGAGCTTCTTCGGCTCCTCGTCCTTCTCCGCCTCGTCCTGATTCATGGCCGAGCGAAAGCCCTTGACCGCGTTGCCCAGGTCCGAGCCGATGCTCTTGAGACGCTTGGTGCCGAAAAGCAGCAGCACGATGACCAGAATGATCAACAGCTGCCAGATACTGATTCCACCCATACCCATGGTTGCCTCCGATACCGTCTGCGCGAGACGGCGAGTCGTCTAGTTCAATCGCCGGTGGGCGCCAAGTGTGCGGCGGGTGCCGCCGCCGATGGCGCGGACCCCGGTGCGGATGCGCGATCATACCCGAAGAGGATGCCCGGATGCAGTCCCTCACTCACTTCCCGCGGCGGGCCTTTTCCTCGATTCCGGAGAGCCCGAAGCGGCGGTCGAGCTCGTTGAGCACTGCCTCCGGACCGAGTCCCCGGTGAGCCAACAGCACCAGCGTGTGGAACCACAAGTCGGCCACCTCGTGGACGATCTTGTCGGCCTCCCCATCCTTGGCCGCCATCACGGTCTCGGTCGCCTCCTCGCCGATCTTCTTGAGAATGGCGTCGACGCCCTTCGCATACAGCTTGGCGACGTAGGAGCCGTCGGGGTCCGCGTGCTTGCGCTCCTCCAGAACCTGGGACAGTCGCTCCAGGACGTCGTTCATGCCCGAGCCCTTACCCGACGTGTCACGGGGAGCCCATCGCCCTGCTCAGGACTTCCGGTAGATGACATCCGGATCCTTCAGCACCGGCGCAATCTCGGTCCATTCACCCTCCCGCAGCTCGCGGAAAAAGCAATTGTGCCGCCCGGTGTGGCAGGCGATCCCGCCCTTCTGCTCCACCTCCAGCAGCACAACATCCGCGTCGCAGTCCACCCGGATGGCGCGCACGACCTGCTGATGTCCCGACTCTTCCCCCTTGTGCCACAGTTTGCCGCGGGACCGGGACCAGTAGACCGCGTAGCCGGTGTCCTGGGTGAGCGCGAGCGACTCCCGGTTCATCCAGGCCATCATCAGGATCTTGCCGGTCCCGGCCTCCTGCGCGATGGCGGGCACCAGGCCCTTGTCGTCCCACTTGATCGCATCCAGCCAGTCTTCGTTCACGTTTAATCCCGGGGATCGGTTCAACAAGTGTCGGCCAGACGCTGACCGGCGGCGAAATCCAGGGTGCCCTCGTAGATCGCCCGTCCCGTGATCGCGCCCATGATTCCGCTGCCCGCAACGACACACAATGCCCGGACGTCGTTGAGATCGGTAATGCCACCGGAGGCGATCACCGGGATGGAGATCGCATCGGCCAGGGCCTTGGTGGCCTCGACGTTGGGTCCCGTAAGCATGCCGTCGCGCCCGATGTCGGTGTAGACGATGGCCGTGACGCCGTCATCCTCGAAGCGCCGCGAGAGCTCATCAACCCGGTGCGCCGTGACCTCCGCCCAGCCCTCGATGGCGACCAGCCCTTCCCTGGCGTCCAGGCCGACGATCACATGGCCCGGAAATGCCCGGCAAGCCCGTGAGACGAACTCCGGCTCCTTGACCGCCTGGGTGCCGATGATGCAGAAGCGCACGCCGGCCTGCAGATAGGCCGCGATGGTGGCCTCGTCGCGGATGCCGCCCCCGACCTGGATGGGAAGCTCCGGGTAGGCGGCGGCGATGGCCCGGATGGCGTCGCCGTTCACCGGCTCGCCGGCGAAGGCCCCGTTGAGGTCGACCAGATGCAGGCGGCGCGCTCCCTCGGCCACCCAGCGACCGGCCACTTGCACCGGATCGTCCGAGAACACGGTCTCGTCCTCCATGCGGCCCTGGCGCAGGCGCACGCAGCGCCCGTCCTTGAGATCGATGGCGGGAATCAGCAGCACGGTAAGGTCACCTCGGCAAGAAGGGCTCGGCGGCTCACAGCGAACCCTTCGTCGAGGGCGTCACACCCGCCATGCGCGCGTCCGGCTCCAGGGCCATGCGCAGCGCCCGACCGAAGGCCTTGAACACCGTCTCCGCCTGGTGGTGGGCGTTCTTGCCGCGCAGGTTGTCCACGTGCAGGGTCATCGCCGCATGGTTGACGAGGCCCTGGAAGAACTCGTGGAACAGGTCGACGTCGAAGGCGCCGATCACGCCGCGGGTGAAGCTCACATCGAACACCAGCCCGGGCCGCCCGGACAGATCGATCACCACCCGCGACAGGGCCTCGTCCAGGGGCACGTAGGCATGACCATAGCGGCGGATGCCCTTCTTGTCGCCCACCGCCCTTGCCAGCGCCTGCCCCACGGTGATGCCGATATCCTCCACCGTGTGGTGCGCGTCGATGTGCAGATCGCCCTGCGCCTCGATGTCGATGTCGACCAGCCCATGGCGGGCAACCTGATCGAGCATATGCTCGAGGAAGGGCAGCTTGGTATCAAAGCTCGAGCGGCCGGTGCCGTCGAGGTCCAGCCGGACCCGGATGCGGGTCTCCAGGGTGTTGCGCTCCACTTCCGCAACGCGATGCAGGGTCTTGTCTTCCACGGAGCTGATCGATCTGTATGGTTGACTGCTACAGCTTGGTATTAAACCACAGGGCGCCCCGGCGGGCGCTATCGGGCGGGTCTCCGGCGCGTCCCGGACCCGGATCAGCTCTCCAGCCAGAAGGTCACGGGACCATCGTTGACCAGGCTGACCTGCATGTCGGCGCCGAAGCGCCCGGTCTGTACATCGGAATGCGCGTCACGCGCACCCGCGACCAGGTAGTCGAACAGGCGTCTTCCCTCGTCCGGCGGAGCCGCCGAGGTAAAGCTGGCCCGCATGCCCTTTCTGGTGTCCGCCGCCAGCGTGAACTGGGGGACCAACAGCAGGCCGCCCCCCATGTCGCGCAGGCTGAGATTCATGCGATCCGCCCCGTCGGGGAAGACCCGGTAGCCCAGCAGCCGCTCCAGCAACCGGTCCGCCCTGGCCTCGTCGTCGGCCTTCTGCACCCCGATCAGCACCAGCAGACCACGATCGATGGCGCCCACGGTCTCGTCCCCGACCTCGACCCTGGCCGAGCGCACACGCTGCAAGAGCCCGATCATCCGAGCGTGCGCGCGAAGCGATCCGTGGCCGCCACCAAGGCGCGGCGGATCCCCGGATCGAAGGCCGAATGGCCAGCATCCGGCACGACCTCGAGTCCCGCGCTGGGCCAGGCACGGTGGAGATCCCACGCCGAACGCATGGGACAGATGAGATCGTAGCGGCCCTGGACGATCAGCCCCGGGATGTCGGCGAGGCGCCCCGCATCCCTCAATAACTGGTCAGGCTCGAAGAAGGCATGGTTCACGAAGTAATGAGACTCGATCCGCGCCAGGCTCAAGGCCACGTGCGGATCGGAGAAATGGGCGCGCACGTCCTCGTTGGGAAGGAGGGTCGCCGTGCGTCCTTCCCAGACGGACCAGGCCTTGGCCGCCGCCATGCGGGCCACCTCGTCGACCCCGGTGAGCCGCCGATGATAGGCCTGCAGCATGTCGCCGCGCTCCGGCTCCGGAATCGGCGCGAGGAAGTCCTGCCACCAGTCCGGGAACACCCAACTCGCCCCCTCCTGGTAGAACCAGCGGACCTCCTCGTCGCGGCAAAGAAAGATTCCGCGCACCACCAGGGCAAGGACGCGCTGCGGATGGGTCTCGGCATAGGCCAGGGCCAGGGTCGACCCCCAAGAGCCGCCGAACACCAGCCAGCGCTCGATGTCCAGGGCCTCGCGGATGCGCTCCATGTCCGCCACCAGGTGCCAGGTGGTGTTGTCCTCGAGCGACGCATGAGGCGTAGAACGCCCGCTCCCACGCTGATCGAAGAGCACGATGCGGTAGTGCTCGGGATCGAAGAAACACCGATGGGCGGGCTCGCAACCCGCCCCCGGCCCCCCATGGAGGAACACGGCGGGAATGCCGCTTGGGTTGCCGCACTCCTCCACGTACAAGGTATGAGCCTGGTCTACCTGGAGTTGCCTGGTCGCATAGGGCTCTATGGCTGGGTACAGGTCGTGATTCATTCGTCGAAGAATACGGGGCGGAACTGGGCGCCGCAATCCACGCGTCAGATTTATCCTACAAATAGGCCGGAAACGTAGGACATTTTCTGAGCCGCAGCTGTGTCACTATTTAACCGTCGCCAACAAGGATTCAGGATAGAAACAGGCTGCAGGACGCCTCGGCCCCAACGGATCGACTTGCCAACCAAGCCCGGCGACGTGCCCCCGCTGCAGGATGCAGGCGGGGGTTTTTCTTTTCGGCTACTGAAGAAACACGCTGACGCGGTCCGATCGACCCCGACCGTCGACCACTGCGATGGTGGTGAAGCCTGGCCCCTCCGGTTCCCATACCGCCGTCCGGGTGAATGCCGCTTGCTCCACCGGCGCGCCGTTCGCAAGCCAAAGGAAAGGCGGATGCCCACCCCGAACCTTCAGGGCGAGCCCCTTTCCGGCACCGGCGCCGAGACCTAGGTCCACCCGCGCACCCTGCGGCGGAAACGCGATCTCCGGAGCATCCGCGAACAACGAGGATCCCCGGTTCCCGCCACCCGCATGCCGCAGGGTCGGTGGCAACTGGGCGGTTGACGCAACCAAGACGCCGGGCGGCGCCGCTGGCAAGGGGGTCCGCTGGCCGACTCGGGCGAAGGCATCCACCAGGATGGGCGCGGCGGCCTCGATACCAGTCAGGCCGGGAACGGCGCCGCCATCGGGTCGCCCGGCCCAGACCCCAACCACGTGTCGGCCGTCGAAGCCGACCGCCCAGGCATCCCGGTAGCCGTAAGAGGTTCCGGTCTTGAAGGCGATCTGCTCGGGCGCGGCATGAGCCGGAGGCAGGACTCCTGCGAGGATCGATGTTACGTACCAGGCGGCCCGCGCGTCGAGCACCCGACGCGGCTCCGGAACAGACACGCTGCCCAACCAATCCTGGGTGAGGACGAGTGAGCGGCCGTTGCGGGCAATCGCGGCGTACAGGGCCACCAGATCGGTGAGCCGCACGCCGACGCCCCCAAGCCCGACGGCGAGCCCAGGCGGCGAAAGATCGGGCAATGCCGGCCGCGCGCCCGCCCGCTTCATGCCCGCGACCAGTCGCGCCGGTCCGACTGCGGCGAGCAGCCTCACCGCAGGGACGTTGAGCGATAACTGCAAGGCACGGCGCACCGTCACCGTTCCCTGAAAGCTGCGGTCGAAGTTGGTCGGAACGTAACCGGCAAAACCGGCGGGCCGGTCCTCGACCAGGCTCTCGGGGTGGGCGATCCCAGCCTCGAAGGCAAGGCCGTAGATCAGCGGCTTAAGAGTGGAACCCGGGGAACGCAGGGCCCGGGTCATGTCGATGAAGCCGTCGCGGCCGGTAGCGAGCAGGCCCGCCGAGCCGACGGATGCCAGGATATCCCCGCTGCGATGGTCGGCCACCAAGAGTGCCACCGAAACCCGCGCGCCAAGGCGCTCCGCCCGCTCGGCGGCCAGCCGCTCAAGCCGCTCCTGCAGCCCTGCATCCAGGGTCAGGCGGTGCACGCCGCGCTCCGGATGCCCGCGCACCGCGCGCTCCGCGGCGTGCGCCGCCAGCATCGGGTAGGGACGCCGCGACCTCGGCATCGGCTCGCGCCGCGCGGCCCTCGCCTCATCCGCGCTGATCACGCGGGATTCCACCGCGCGCGTCAGCACCCGGTCGCGAGCCCGGCGCGCCGCCTCCGGATGGCGGTCGGGACGACGCGCCTCCGGAGCCTGCGGAAGCGCAACCAGCAACGCCGCCTCGGCCGCGGTAAGCCGCGCCGGCTCCTTGCCGAACCAGGCAAGCGACGCGGCGCGCACGCCCTCGATGTTGCCGCCGTAAGGGGCGAGCGTCAGGTAGGCGGTGAGAATCGCGTCCTTGCTCTCCCGGCGCTCCAGGGCGAGGGCGGCGGCGATCTGCGTCAGCTTGCCGACCGGAGAGCGCGTCGTCCGCCCGTCCAGAAGCCGCGCCAGCTGCATGGTAATGGTCGAGGCGCCGGAAACGATGCGTCCGTTGGCGATCATCTGCCCTGCGGCCCGGGCGAGAGCGCGAGGATCGACCCCGGCGTGAGACCAGAACCGGCGGTCCTCGAAGGCCAGCAGCATGGCGATCAGGCGCGGATCGACCTCGGCCAGGTCCACCGGCATCCGCCAGCGGCCGCCCGCGACGGTGAAGGGTCGCAGCAGCCGCCCCGCGCGGTCGAGCACCAGGACCGAGGTCGGCAGCGCCAGCTCGGGCGGGCCTATCCGGCTCAAAAGGGAGAGCGCGACGGCGAGGCCTCCGGCGAGCAGCGCCCCTGCCACCAGTCCAAGGAGCGGAACGCGTACCGACCTCTGCACGGCCCTGCCCGGTCGCCCGCGCTGACTCCTGACCACGGCCTCGGACGTCAATTCGGCACCTCGTCTCGGCGGGCGGTAGCTAGGGCGCGGGAGCGACCACCTCGACCCTGCCCCCGCCGGTCCAGGCCCGGCGCGCCGGCCGGTACATGTCCTCCACCGTCGCCGGCGGATGCTCGAAGACGCCAGGCGAGACGGCCCGCACCACGTAGGCGAGCTGGAACTGCCGCCCGTCTTTCGCCCCGCGCTCCACGGCCGCGACCAGGCGATCGGCGTGGAAGGCCTTGTGGGCCGGGGCCTCCAGCAGACCCAGCCAGGGGATGGTGGCGATGTCGCCCGCCCTTACCAGGTTCGGGTTTTCGATCTCGAACCCGGCAGGCAGAGGATCACTCAGGATCAGACGCGCCGCGCGCTGCCGGTCCGCGCTCACCGTGACGACCGCCACCAGGCGCTCGCCCTGCGCAACGCGGGAGGCGTCGATACGCCGGCCATCCAGATCGTAGTAGGCGCGCTCGATGGTATAGCCCCTGCCCCCGGCGGGCGGAGGAGCAACGGGAACGCCGCTCACGGTGATCAGGGCCTCCGCGGGCACGTCATTACGATTCGTGATGATCACCTTAGCCACGTCGATGTCCGCTGCCGAAAACCCTCGGTAAAGGACTCCTTCGACCACTTCATCACCGAGCGCGAACCGCCCAGCGGCCTCCGCGTCCAGGGCGTGGACCGCCAGCAGCAGCCAGGCGTTCTCCTGGGTGCTGGTGCGTTCGCCGCTGCTCAGCGCTTCCCCGACCCGCAATGCCAGCCTAGGCCGGTCCACGGCGCCGCTCCCCGCCTCGGCGGAAAGGGCCAGAAGCGCCGCCGCGTCCCGCAGCTCGGAGCCGAAATCGGCGCGCCAGCCCCCCTCGTCCCGGCCGCGATCGAGGAGGGACTCGGCCGAGCGGAAGGCCGCATCGGAGCGCAGGCGTTCCCCGTAGAGGGCGAGCGCGGCGCCCATCTGGGCCCTGGCCATGGGCGTGGCGAAGGCCTCCAGCTTGGACTCCGCGTAGTAGCGCAGGTCTCCGATGGCCGCCCGTCCGTTGCGGGCGAGCACGTAGAGCGCATAGGCGATGTCCTCGCCGCCCTGGTCGAAGTCCGGTGCGTATGCCAGCCGGTTGCGCAGGTTGTCAAGGGCCGAGCCGAAGGCCGCTTCCGGCACCTCGTGCCCTCCCTCCCGCGCGCGGGTGAGAAAGTCGGTCACATAGGCGTCCAGCCACAGGTCCCCCCCGCCCGGGCCCCAGAGACCGAACCCTCCATCCGAGGACTGCTTGCCCAGCACACGGGCAGTCGCATCGCGCACCTGCGCCGCGGCATCCGCGTCCCCGCCGAGACCCGCGGTCAGCGCCACCTGGTTGAGATAGAGCAGCGGCAGGGCCCGGCTAGTGATCTGCTCGGCGCAGCCGAACGGATTGCGGTCCAGCGCCCGCAGCAGGGCCGGGACGTCCATGCCCACGGCCGCGCCCGCAGAGACGGTCACCGCGCCAGTGCCCGGCATCAACCCCTCGAACAGCCCCGAATCGAGCACCAGGCTAGCGCCCGGCGCCAGGTTGGCGCTGGATGAGCGCACCATCTCCGGGGCGTTGTCGCGCACCGGAACCGTGAGCCGTTTGTCGAGTACGCGGCCGTCCGGGGTCGTGAGGCGGATCAGCAGTGGGTGATCCCCGGTGGCCTCTGCCCGGATGGGCACTGAAACTCGGGCACGGCCGCCCTCGCCCAGATTCAAGCTCCGGGGCATCGCCGTTCCCCCGGTCAGGATGCCGGGGCCCTCCACGGCGAGCGTCACCTCCCCGATTGGCCCCTCCACGTGGCGGAGGTCGAGCAGCACCCGCGACTGGTCGCCAGGCGCCAGGAATCGCGGCAGGCTGGCGGTGACGACCACCGGATCGCGCACCAGCAAGTCCCGCGCCGCATGCCCGACGCCGCTCGCCGACCAGGCCATGGCCATCACGCGCACGGTGCCGTTAAAGTCGGGGAGATCGAACGCCACGGACACCGCGCCCCGCGCGTCCGACCGGAGAATGCCCGAGTGGAAGGCCACCAGCGCCTCGGTTGGGGGCGGCCCCTCGAACCGCATCAGGCCGGCGCCGCCGCCGGACCGCACCGTTCCCGGAACGCCTTGCATGCGGTCGATGAGCTGGCCGTAGAGGTCGCGGATCTCCATCCCCAGCGCGCGCTGCCCGAAGTACCATTCGTCCGGCGCGGGCGTCTGATAGCGGGTGAGATTGAGGATTCCGACGTCCACGGCGGCGACGGTGACGTAGGCCTCCTCGCCCGCCGGAAGGTTGCCAAGTGCGACGGACAGGGAGACGGGCCCTCGCGGCTCGGCGCGCGCGGGCGCGTCCAGCTCGACCTGGAGCCTGCGCTCCCCCGGATCGACCCCGGCCCAGGCGAGCCCCAGGCTGCGGCCGGGCATGCGCTTGGCGTCCAGGTCCATCGGTCGGAAGAGGATCGCTGTCACGTAGGCACCCGGACCCCAGTCCGCCGTGACCGGAAGCTCCACCGTCGCTCCCTGCGCCGGGACCTCCGCCGGGGTCATGGCAACCAGACGATCGTCGACCACCATCACCAGCGCCAGTCCGGGGAAGCGGGGCTCGATATGCACCCGGGCCGTCTCGCCGACGCGGTAACGCGGCTGATCCAGCGACACCTTGACCAGGTCGGGCGTGTCCACCGCCGTCGGCGCCACGTACCAGCCGGCCTCGAAGCGCACCGACGCCGGCAATGCGCCACCGGCGGAATCCGTGACCTCGAGCTCATAGCCGCCCCAGCCGACCCTGGCCTCGACCCGTCCGGTATCCCGCCCGTCCAGGGACAGGTTGCCGCTGGCGACGCGCTCGCGGGTGACGACGGGCTCGTAGTCCCACTTGCCGTCCATCTCGTACCACTGGAAGGAGCGATGGACCCGGGACAGGGTCCAGCGCAATCCTTCGCGGCCCACACGAGCCCCATCCGTCCCCACTGCGATTACCTCGAAGCCCGCCGTGCCGCCATCGCCCACCGCCCCGTCGAAAAGGGGACGGATACCCAGGCGCACCTGCGGATCCGCCACCGGCAGGGTGAGGGCGCGCTCCACCGGGCGTCCTCCGGTGTCGACCACCCGCACCCGCAACTCCGCCTCGAGGGGGCGGCTGGTCGGCATCAGCTCGGGCAGAGCCGGGATCAGCCGCGCCTTGCCGTCGGCGTCAGTCTCCGCCGCCGGGAACGCCCGCTGCATGGACTCGACCTCCTCGCTGGCGAGCCCAAAGCGGAATCGGGGATGGGCGGCCAGGACGTCAGTGGCCCGCACCAGAACTTCCCCCTCCAGGGCAAGGTTGGGCGCGGGCGCCCCGTAGAGAAAGCGGACGTCCACCGCCAGCGGCGCCGGGTCCGCGGGGTCGAGCAAGGCGGCGCTGCTGGCGAGCGCCAGCGCCAGGCGCTCGGGCTCGAAGTCCTCGACCAGAAACGAGAGGGACGCCAGCGCAGGACCCTGGGGATCGGCATGCACGGCGGCCTGCCAGGTCCCGCGCATGGCGCCGGGCAGGAGATCGAAGGCCAGGTGGCGTCCACCCAGTCCCTGATCCTCGGTGAGCAGACGGGCATGCTCGACCCCATCCGGGCGCTTCACCACGACCGTCAACGGCAGCACGGGGACCGCGTCGGCCCGGGCATTGCGCGCCAGCGCGGTCAGGTGGACGGTCTCCCCCGGGCGGTAGATACCGCGCTCGGAGACGAAGAAGACATCCATCGGCTTGGGCGCGGGCCGACCCTCGACGCCGCGGTCGCTCAGATCGAAGGGCGTCTTGGTCAGATCCAGGAGCCCATAGTCGCCGTCACGACCCTCCGCCACCAGCAGCGCTGGTGCGTTGCCCCCGCTGCCGCGCAGCAGGCCCGGGTCGAAACGGGCATAGCCGGCCGCGTCCGTCGGCGCCCGGCCGAGCACCTCGTCATTACGCGCCACCAGCCGCAGCGAGACATCACCCACCGGCCCGGCACTCGACAGGGAGCGCACCAGGACGTGCAGTCCGTCGTTGCCGGAAAGGGTAGCCAGACCCAGGTCCGAGACCACGAACCACTGGGTTGCCATAACCTCGTGGTCCTCGCCGACCGCCTCTGCCGGCCAGGCCGTCAGGGCATAGGCACCAGGCTCGAGCCGGTCGATCAACGCCCCGACCGGCAGCGCGGTGGTCACCTCACGGTTGAGCTCGGCGCGGACCTCCACCGTTCCCTGCCACACCTGCTCGCCCGTCTGCTCCGCGATTTGTTCCGACTCGTGACCCGAGAGCTGCTTGAGGAAGGTGTCGTCGACCACGGTGCGGGCTAGCCCGCGGTCGCCCACACGGTAGAGCCGCGCCTGCACCTGCTCGCTGTTGACCGACATCACCGGGATCGTCGCAGCGCCGCCGCGCGGCAGGACGTACGCCCGACCGAGGAAGCGCACCGCAGGCCGGCGGTCGCGCACGTAGATGTCGAGGTCGGCGGTCCGTGGCAGCAGCTCGCCGTCCGCGGCAGGCAGGCCGGCGCGCACGCGGATACGGTAGCGCCCGCCGTGCACCACGCCGTCGACGCAGATCTGCTTCTGGCCGGCCTCCAGCGCGAGCTTGTCGCCCCCCTCCACGGACACGAACTCGTCCACCCGGGCGAAGCGTCGCGGCAGGGGATCAGACAGCTCCAGGCAGATCCGCGGACTGGCCGCGTCGGAGTCCACCCGATGGCCGGTGATGCGGAACCCGTGCTCGGCGATCAGCTTGTCGTACGCGGCGCGGAGCTCGGGATCGTCGGCAAGCTCGAGTGCGGCGCGCGTGGCGCGAATGGCAGGCCTCCAGGCCGCGCGGGCCGCCAGCGCGCGGCCCAGCTGGGCGAGGGCGGACGAGCGTTCCGTCTCGGTTTCGGCGCGCAGATAGGCGTTGACGGCCGCGGCGCTCGCATGTTCCTTGAGACGCTCCCCGGTCTGCCAGTCGCGCGATTCCGCGGCGAGGCTGCTCTCGGCCAGCCGCAGCCAAAGCGAGCTGCTGGCGGGCGCAAGCCCGACCGCGCGCGCGTACAGATCCGACGCGCGGAGGGCGTTTCCGGCATTGAGGGCGGCACGGGCGTCGGCGGTGACGGCATCTAGTGACCCACCGCCGGCCGCGCTCTTGCGCACACCGTCCGATAGTGCGCGGGCCTCCTCGATGTAGGCCGGCGGCAGGAAACCGAGCTCGGAGATGCGGACCGCCTCGCGTTCGGGCGCCGATTCGGCGCCCGGGGCGATGTGACCGGAGACTGCCCCGGCGAAGGGTCGCAAGTCGCCGTACTCGCTCTTGAGGAAACACCAGCGCGCCTTGGTGTTGTACGTGAATGCCTTGCAGCGGGCGTCGACGAGACAGGCGGACTCGCAAGCCGCCAGCTCGACCTCTTTCAGGACGTCGTAATCGAGCCCGAAGTAGTCCGCCCCCTCGACCACCACCATCCGCCGCTCCGCGGTCGGCGGCGCGGCCGACCCGCCGGCGGGAAGCACGAAAAGCCAGACGAGCGCCGCAAAGGCAAGGATGCGGACGGACGAAACGCCCCCCAGCTTGGACATGGCAACCCCCGACGCCGCGTTTTCTCCCCGCCTTCGAGTCTAGGCGGGGCGTGCGGAGGCGTAAAGCGCGCGAGCCCCCGCTCCGGGAAGTGCGCCGGCGAGGATCCCGCGCGGATCCTTATCTCTTGGGCAACAGGTCCTCGATGGCCGAGCGCTCCTCGAGCAGCTCCTGTTCCGACGCCTGCATGCGACCGATGCTGAAGTCGTCCACCTCCACGCCTTGGACGATCTGGAACTGTCCGTTCTTGCAGGTCACCGGGAAGGAGTAGACGAGACCCTCGCTGATGCCATAGCTGCCGTCCGATGGCACGCCCATGCTGACCCAGTCGCCATCCGGTGTGCCCAGCGCCCAGTCGCGCATTTGATCCACCACCGCGTCGGCGGCGGAGGCGGCGGATGACAGGCCGCGGGCCGCGATGATGGCCGCGCCGCGACGCTGAACGCAGGGAATGAAGTGATCGATGGCCCAGTCACGGCTGACGAGCTCCAGCGCGGGGCGGCCGGCGACCAGGCAGTTGCCGATGTCCGGGTACTGGGTGGTGGAATGATTACCCCACACGGTCATGCGGGTGATTTCGGCCACGAGCGAGCTCGTCTTGCTCGCCAACTGGCCGATCGCACGATTGTGGTCCAGCCGCATCATCGCCGTGAACTGGGTGCGGTCGAGGTCGGGCGCGTTGGACGCGGCGATCAGCGCGTTGGTGTTGGCGGGATTGCCCACCACCAGCACGCGCACTTGGCTCGCCGCATAGTCGTTGATGGCGCGGCCCTGGGCGGAGAAGATCTTGGCGTTCTCGGTCAGGAGATCCTTGCGCTCCATGCCCTTGCTGCGCGGCTTGGCGCCGATGAGGATCGCGTAATCCGCGTCCCGGAAGCCGATGGAGGGGTCGTCTGTCATCACGACGTCCCGCAGCAGCGGAAATGCGCAATCCTCCAGCTCCATGGCCACGCCCTTCAGGGAATCCTGCGCCTGGGGGATCTCGAGCAAACGCAGGATCACCGGTTGGTCGGGACCGAACATGGCGCCGGAGGCGACGCGAAACACCAACGCGTAGCCTATGTGTCCGGCAGCGCCGGTAATCGCAATCTTTACGGGGGATTTCATCGGGATCGGATCCTCTAGTAATCAAATTCTTCGATGGCCGGATCAGTATAGGCAGCGGACAGGATCCCATCCGGCATATTTCTTAATGCTAACCATTGTTAGCGGCCTGGGTTCCGACGACGCGCGCCGAATCTCCGGTCCAGCCCGCGGGCAGCCAGACGCGTTGCGGACAACGCGACCAGAATGTCCACAATGCCGTGTCCCGCGCCTACATCTTGCGGCGTGTACCCGAAGACCAGGAACCACGAGAGGGCTGCATGAAGCAGAGTTTGCTGACTCCAGGCGAAGCGGCGGAATTGATTGGCGTCAGCCAGGAGACGCTGCGGCACTGGCAGCATACCGGCTAGCCCGCATCGCTCACTGCTCCCGTGAACCTTCCGATTGCGGCGGTTCGGGGACGCTGGTTCGGCGCTGAGAAGCACCGCGGCGGTGGCGATGCGGGCTAGATCTTCCGTTTCCAGCCCTGCAAACCTCCTTTGGCGTCATGATCTGCCGTGTGTCTCTGCTGCTGACCGAAGGCCAGGCGAAGACACAACCAGAACGAACACCTGGCCACCTTCGACCCGAGGCTTGAACCGGAAAGATCCTCAATGAGGACCGGTAAGGGCAGGAAAGCCGCCGCTGCCCCCGCTCCCCCGATCAAGCGCCCCGGCCGGCCCGCTTACGCTCGTGCTCCTTGAGGAAGCGCTTGCGAATGCGAATGCCCTTGGGGGTGACCTCCACCAGCTCGTCGTCCTCGATGAACTCCAGGGCCTGCTCGAGGCTGAACCGTACCGGCGGCGTGAGCAGGATGTTCTCATCCGATCCGGCGGCGCGGATGTTGGTGAGCTGCTTGGCCTTGAGCGGATTGACGGTGAGATCGTTGTCGCGCGCGTGGATGCCGACCACCTGGCCCTCGTAGACCTCCTCGCCGGGAGAGACCATCATGCGGCCGCGCTCCTGGAGGTTGAACAGGGCGTAGCCAAGGGCCTTGCCGGTGCTGTTGGAGATCATTGCGCCATTGCGGCGCGGGGCGATCCCGCCCTGGTTGGCGGGTCCGTAGTGATCGAAGACATGATACTTGAGCCCGGTGCCCGAGGTCAGGGTCATGAACTCTGTCTGGAAGCCGATCAGGCCGCGGGATGGGATCTCGTAGTCGAGCCGCACCCGGCCCTTGCCGTCGGGGACCATGTCCTTGAGCTCCCCCTTACGCTCGCCAAGGGCCTGCATGATGGCCCCCTGGGAGCTTTCGTCCAGGTCCACCGCGAGCTGCTCGTAGGGCTCGCAGATGACGCCGTCGATCTCGCGGAAAATGACCTCCGGGCGCGAAACGGCCAACTCGTAGCCCTCCCGGCGCATGTTCTCCAGCAGGATCGAGAGGTGCAGCTCGCCCCGGCCGGAGACGCGGAACTTCTCCGGATCGTTGCCCTCCTCCACCCGTAGCGCCACGTTGTGGATCAGCTCCCGCTCCAGGCGGTCCTTTAGCTGGCGCGAGGTCAGGTACTTGCCGCCGCGCCCGGCGAAAGGGGAGGTGTTGACTTGAAAGGTCATGGTCACCGTGGGCTCGTCCACTGTGAGCGGCGGCATGGGCTCCACGTTTTCCGGGTCGCACAGGGTGTCGGAGACGTTGGGGGCCTCCATGCCGGTGATGGCGACGATGTCCCCGGCCCGTGCAGAGGGGACCTCGCTGCGGTTGAGTCCGAGGTAGCCGTAGACCAGGCCCACCTTCGCCCGGTGGCGGTCCCCGTCACGCTTGACCACGACCACCTGCTGATTGGGCTTGACGGTGCCCCGCTGGATGCGACCCACGGCGATGGCGCCGACGAAGCTGTTGTAGTCGAGGGTCGAGATCTGCATCTGGAAAGGGCCGTCCGGATCCACTGCGGGCGCCGGGCAATGCTCGACGATGGCCTCGAACAGGGGGGTCATGTCACCGCTGGTGACGTCGCTCGCGAGCCCGGCGTAGCCGTTGACGGCGGAGGCGTAGACGATCGGGAAATCGAGCTGCTCGTCGCTGGCCCCGAGGCGGTCGAAGAGCTCGAACACCTGGTCGATGACCCAGTCGGGGCGCGCCCCCGGCTTGTCGATCTTGTTCACCACCAGGATGGGCCGCAGCCCGTGCTGGAAGGCCTTGCTCGTTACGAACCGGGTCTGGGGCATGGGCCCCTCCTGGGCGTCCACTAGCAGCAGCACCGAGTCGACCATGGAGAGCACGCGCTCGACCTCGCCGCCGAAGTCCGCATGGCCCGGCGTGTCGACGATATTGATGCGGTAGTCTCCCCACCGGATGGCGGTGTTCTTGGACAGGATGGTGATGCCGCGCTCCCGCTCCAGGTCGTTGGAGTCCATCACCCGCTCCACCGGTCCGAAGCGATCGCCAAGGGTACCGGATTGCTGCAGCAGCTTATCGACCAGCGTGGTCTTGCCGTGGTCGACATGGGCGATGATGGCGATGTTGCGAAGGTTCTCGATCAAGTTGGGGAGCTCCGGGTTACAGCGGCGGGCCCGCGGTTGGCGCAATACCCAGGTTAGGGGACAGGTGCCGCGGAACAGCGTAGTATAGCCGATCCCGTACCGAAGACGCGCTGCGAATCCGCGGGTCGCGCGTACTCTTCGAGCCGGCCCGGACCGCCCTCCGACGGTTGCCGCCCAGGGGATTCTCGGGCGAGGTCGCGGACGCGCGGGCAGGCAATCCGAGCGCCGAATGCTCCGGCATACCGAGCGCATACGGGACGCGCGACAAAACATCAGAATATGCTGATTTATCAGATGGGTAAGTGCCGCGACGGGGCTTGCGCTCAACCAGGAAAACCGTCAGGATACTTTTTCGCCTAGCGGCCCATTCAACTCCGGCGCCGGTCCGAGCACCGACCTGCCCTCAGCCAAGGAAACCCGAAGCAGTACCGCATGACCCCCGCAGATCTCAAACCCGTCCGCGATCACATCGCCTCGCGCATCATCGGCCAGCAGGCGTTCATCGACAGCATGCTGATCTGCCTGTTGAGCGATGGCCATCTTCTGGTCGAGGGCATGCCCGGGCTGGCCAAGACCACGGCCGTCAAGGCATTGGCGGAGGCCCTGGAGGGCGACTTCCATCGCATCCAGTTCACGCCGGACCTGCTGCCCTCGGACCTGATCGGCACCGACATCTACCGCCACGAGAAGGGCGAGTTCGAGTTCCGGCCGGGCCCCCTGTTCCACAATATTCTGCTCGCGGACGAGGTGAACCGGGCACCCGCGAAGGTGCAGTCGGCGCTGCTGGAGTCGATGGCCGAGCACCAGATCACCGTCGGCCAGCGCACCTATCCGCTGCCCAAGCTTTTCATGGTCCTCGCCACCCAGAACCCGGTGGAGCAGGAGGGCACCTACCACCTGCCGGAGGCCCAGCTCGACCGCTTCCTGATGGAAGCGGTGGTGGATTACCCGAGCCGAGAAGAGGAACTCAAAATCCTCGAGCTCGACCACCAGCAGCAGAAGACCAACTATACGCCGCCGGCGAAGCGACTCTCACAGGCGGAGCTGTTCGCCATGCGCCGGGATGTCGCCAACCTGTACCTCGACCCGAAGCTCAACAATTACATCGTCGACCTGGTCCAGGCCACGCGCAACCCCAAGCTCTACGATCCCGACCTGGCACGCTGGTGCCGCTTCGGCGCGTCTCCCCGCGCCAGTATCGGACTCGCCCGCTGCGCCCGGGCACGGGCGTGGATGGACGGTGACCAGTTCGTCGCCCCCCATCACATACAGTCCGTGGCCCCCGAGATCCTGCGCCACCGCCTCCTGCTCACCTTCGAGGCTGAGGCGGAGGGCATCACCACCGACGAGTTCGTGAATCGGCTGCTGAATCTGGTCGCCATTCCTTAGTTTCGATGTCGCAGATTCACCATCCCTGGTTCACTGCGACTCGGGATCGGGGTTTCGCCGCAATCGGGCGACGCCTTGGTGCCATTGCTGTCGCGGGCGCAACGCCGGCCCCGATGTCCAGGGGTTTCGGCATACCGGGGGCTGCGGCATGAGCCTCTACCCCCGTCTCGACGATCTGCTGGAGCTGCGCCACCAGGCACACACCCTGGGCCTGCCCTCCCACCATCTGGTCAACTCCTCCTTCGCTGGGCTGTACGCCTCCGTGTTCCGCGGCGCGGGCGTCAACTTCGAGGAGGTGCGCGAGTACCGCGAGGGCGACGACATCCGCTACATGGACTGGAAGGTCACCGCCCGCATCAACGAGCCTCACCTCAAGGTTTTCCGCGAGGAGCGCGAGCGCTGCGTGGTCCTGTGCGTCGACAAGGGTCCCCACATGAGCTTCGGCACACGCGGCACCTTCAAGTCGGTGCAGGCGGCGCGCGCGGCCGCGCTCATCGGGTGGGCCGCGAGCCGGCTCAACGATCGCGTCGGCGGCCTGGTCTTCGGCGACCCCGTGGCGGGGCTGCAGCACTTCAGGCCCTCCCGCGGCCGCCGCGCCCTGTGGCAGCTGCTGCGCACCCTCACGGTGCCGGGCACGACGCAGGACAAATCCGTGGACTGCCTCGGCGGCGCCCTGCAGCGCGCGACCAGCGGCATCCCCACCGGGTCCCTGGTCTTCGTGATCGCGGACCTCAACCGGGACGCCTTGGGAATGGAGCGCATCCTGGGCAACCTGATCCAGCGCAACTCCGTGGCCCTCATCCCGGTGGACGACCCGGCGGACTGGGAGATCCCGTCCATGGGCGTGTCGACCTTCACCGGCACCGACGGCACCCTGATCGAGATCGACACCGACGATCCCCAGGCGCGCCAGGTCTTCCGGGACATCTGGGAGGAACGGCGCGATATGCTGCAGGCCATGTGCTACCGGCTCAACATCATCCTGCTCCCGGTTCGAACGGACGAGGAGATTCATCTCTCCCTCATCCACAGCCTGGAGCAGCGGGCGCGCTCGCGGGCGGTCTGACATGTTTCCCGGCATCGACCAAATACGCGACATCCACGGCATCCAGGGCGTCCCCTGGTGGCCGCCGGCTCCGGGTTGGTGGCTGCTTGCCACCGCCATCGTGGCCCTGGCAGTGCTGGCGTGGCGGTTCCGGACCTCCATCCGCCTGCGCATTCCGCCCCTGCCGGTCTTCACGATGGGCAGCTGGCGCTGGGACGCCGCGCGCCAGTTGCGCGGCCTGCGCAAGCGCGCCGGAACCCAGGACCTCAAGCAGACCGCCAGCGAGCTGTCGGAACTGGTGCGGCGCATCGCCATGGCACGTCTCGGACGCGAGTCCTGCGCCGGGCTGACGGGCGAGCCCTGGCTCGCCTGGCTCAAGGGCAACGACCCCAAGGGCTTTGACTGGTCCGACCGCGGCCGCGCCCTGCTGGATGCACCCTACGCCCCCCCGGGCCGGCCGAGCCAGACGCAGGAGCTACTCACCCTGATCGACGCCGCCTACGAGTGGGTCGCGGCGGAGGACCCCAAGCATGTTTGAGTTCGCTTGGCCTTGGGCGGGGGTTCTGTTGGCGCTGCCATTCCTTCTGCCGTTGGCGTGGCCCGAGAAGCGCGAGCAGAAGGAGGAGAGCCTGGAGGGCCAGCGCATCACCCTGCTGCACCCCCACCTCGAGGAGCTGCAGGCCGCCTATCAGGCGCGCAGACCCCGGCGTCAGCTCGCCGGCTGGTTCTACAAGGCCCTGCTCTATCTGTTGTGGGCCGCGCTGGTCGTCGCGCTGATGCGGCCGCAGTGGCTCGAGGCCCACACCGAGGTCAGCTCCCCCGGCTACGACCTGATGCTGGCGGTGGACGCATCTCACTCCATGGATGCCCTGGACTTCACGGTCGAAAGCCAGCAGGTGACACGGATGCAGGTGGTCAAGGGCGTCATGGGCCGCTTCGTCGACGCCCGCGAGGGCGACCGCATCGGGCTGATCATCTTCGGCAGTCAGGCCTTCGTGCTCTCCCCGCTGTCCGTCGACCGGGTGGCGGTGCGCCAGCTGCTCGACGGCGTGGTGCCGAGCATCGCCGGTCAGGGCACCGCCCTGGGCGACGCCATCGCATTGGGTGTGAAGAAGCTGCGCGAGCGCCCCGAGGGCTCGCGGGTCATGGTCCTGATCGCGGACGGCGACAATTCCGCCGGCGGCTTCGCCCCCCTGGAGGCGGCGGCACTGGCGCGCATGGCCGGTGTCCGCATCTATGTCATTGGTGTCGGCAGCAAGCAGGAGAGCATCCCCATCCTGGAGGAAGGCGTCATCAAGTACCGGGACGACCTGACCATGGACGAGGACACCCTGCAACGCATCGCCAACATCAGCGGCGGAGCCTATTTCCGCGCCACCGACACCAGCGCCTTGGAGGAGATCTCGCGCCGCGTCAGCGAGCTGGAGAAGACCGAGGCGGAGTCCCGCACCGCCTTCCTGCCGCGCCCTCTCTACCGCATCCCCCTCGCGGTCGCCGTGCTCGCCTTGCTCGGCATCGGGCTGTTTCCCGAGGGCCGCAAGCGCTTTGCCAAGAGGGTTGCCAGTGCCTGAGGCCGGATTCCACTTCGAGCAGCCCGCCTGGTTTTGGGGCCTCCTGGCCTTGATCCCGGTGGCGATCTGGCTGTGGCGCAGCGCGGCAAAGGCCGCGCGCGGCCCCATCCACCGCTATGCTGACCCGCACCTGCTACCGCATCTAACCGGCACCCGGGAGCTCAAGGCGACGGAGCGCTGGGGGCGGTTCCTGCGCTGGTCTCTGCTGTGGACGCTGCTGATTGCGGCACTGGCCGGACCGCGGTGGGACTACACCGACGTGCGCCTCTTCCACCCTGGAAACAATCTGCTGATCCTGCTCGATATCTCACGCTCCATGCAGGCCGACGACGTGGCGCCCAACCGCCTCGCACGCGCCCGTCAGGAGGTGCAGGACCTGATCCTGCAGAACCGCGAGGTGCGCCTCGGCCTGATCGCCTTCGCGTCAGTACCCCACGTGCTCTCGCCCATCACCGAGGACACCTTCACCATCCTCAACGCCCTGCCCGCCTTGTCCACTGAGCTCGCGAGGTTGCAGGGCAGCCGCCTGCATCTGGCCCTGGACCGGGCGGAGGTACTGCTCGACAGCCTGCCCGAGGACAGCGCCCGCTCCGTACTGCTGATCTCCGACGGGGACTTCGACGAACCGGACCTGGTATCCCGGGTCGAGGGTCTGGCGGCCAAGGGCATCAAGCTCCACGTGATGGGCATCGGCACCGAGGAAGGCGCCCTGGTCCCGGCCCCGCAGGGGGGCTGGATCATGGACCGCCAAGGCAACCCCATCCGCTCCACGCTCAATCAGGCCATGCTGGAGGACCTGGCGCGGGCCGGACAGGGCAGCTACCAGGTCGCGAGCTTCCGTGACGACGACACCGAGGAAATCCTCGAGGCGGCCGCCGTCACCCGCCTTCCGCCCGAGGCCGGGGACGAGCGCACTCGGGTCTGGAACGAGCGGTACTACCTGCCGCTGCTCTTCCTCGCCGCCCTCCTGCTGCCCCAGTTCCGGGGCCGCGCCAAGGCCAGGAGGCGAGGACCATGAAGCGCATGCTTCTCATCGGCGCGGGGATTGGGTCAATGGCCCTCGCCGCTGGAACCCATGCCGGATGGTTCCTGAACCAGGAGCAGGAGGCCTACGAGAGCTTCCAGTCCGGCGACTACGCGAAGGCCATCGAGGGCTTCAGCGACAGCTACCGCCGCGGCGTCGCCCTCTACCGTGCGGAGCGCTACCAGGAAGCGGCCGAGGCCTTCAGCCGCGCCGAGCGCCCCGAGATCAAGGAGGACGCCACCTACAACCTGGGAAACGCGCGCTTTCAGCTCGGCGATTTCGCCGGGGCGACCGAGGCTTACGAACAGGTGCTGGCGGAGAACCCTGACCACGAGGATGCCCAGCACAACCTTGCCCTGGCCCGCGCCATGCTGGCGCGGATCGAGCAGGAGAGCTTCGAGGAGCAGAAAGAAGAACAGGAAAAGCGCGAGCAGGAAGAGCGGGAAAAAGAGGAGCAGGAGCGCCGCGAACAGGAGGAAGAAAAACGGCAAGAGGAGGAGCAGCAGCAGGAGTCCGAGCAGCAGCAGGAGTCCGAGCAGCAGCAGGAGTCCG
>CAYNBI010000006.1:32173-67471 GCA_964395315.1 uncultured Chromatiaceae bacterium
AGTCCGAGCAGCAGCAGGAGTCCGAGCAGCAGCAGGAGTCCGAGCAGCAGCAGGAGTCCGAGCAGCAGCAGGAATCCGAGCAGCAGCAGGAATCCGAGCAGCAGCAGGAATCCGAGCAGCAGTCATCGGAGGGTGAGCCGAGCGAGGAAAGCGAGTCGGGAGAAGGCGCGCAGCAGGAAGACACCGAGCAGCAGAGCGGGGAGGCCTCGGAACAGGACCAGACGGGCGAGTCCGAGGCGGAGCCCAGCGAGCAGCAGGAGGGGCAAGAGGATCAGGAGCAGACGACGGATTCGGCGGGGGAGCGTCAGGACCAGGAGCAAGAGTCCGAGGCCGGCGAGAAACAGGAGGAGCAGGAGTCCGAGGCGACGGGTGAAGAACAGTCGCAGGACGAAGAGGCCGGCGGTGAGGAACAGAAGCCGGAGGAGGAGACTGGCGGCGAGGAGCGCAAGGAAGAGGCGGAATCGGAATCCGGCGCGGAGGACGAGCCGCAGAAGGAACAGGGCGACCAGGGTGACGAGCAGAAACCGGAGGATGCCGCCGGCGGCGAGGAACAGAGACCGGAGGAAGACAGCGGCAGCGGAGAGGAGCAGGATCGCCCCGAGGAGGGCAAAGGCGAAGAGCCTGAGCCCGAGGAGCAGCAGAGCGAGGGCGGGGAGGAAGAAGAACCCGGCGAGGGCGCACGCCCGGACGAGGAGCGCGAGACACCCGGCAAGCCGGACGAGTCGCCCGAGGAGCAGCAGGAGCGGGTCGGAGAGGAAGGCGAGGAGCCCCCCGAGGAGCAGACCGGTGCCGGCGGGACCAGGCGCGATCAGCCGCCGGACATGGCGCCACCGGACGCGCCCCCGGAGGATGGCTCCGCCGACGCGGTGGACCGCTTCGACCAGTTGGGTGAACAGCCCATGTCCGACATGGAGCCCGACGCGGAGCAAGCCGCAGCGGCCGCCCTCGGCGGGCTGCCGGTGCGAGGGCCGGGCATGGCGATCATGGAGCAGCGTCTGCAGCAGGTCGAGGGCGACCCCTCGCTGCTGATGCGCAATCAGTTCATGCTCGAGGAAATGCAGTTCATGCGCGAGTCCGGCGGACCCCTGCGGGAAAGCAGGCCCTGGTAGGCGTGGGGAGAGCAACCGATGCGCTGGCTTAAGACCACCGGCTTCTTGATGTTCGCCTTACTGGCATCGGCCCAGAGTCAGGCTCAGGGTTTTAGCATCCCCTTTTTTCCGTTCTTTGGCTCGTCCGATCGGGGAAACCAGCCGCCGCAAGGTCCACCGCCTTGGCAGTTCAGACCCCAGGATCCAAACAACGCCCGCGGTGTCCCCCCGAGCTATCAGCCCCCGGGGGCACCAGGCCGGGGACAGATGCCCGGGCAACCGCAGGGATTCCAACCCGGACCCGGCTACCAGCCCGGCGGCGGTTACCAACCGGGCTGGCCCGGCCAATACGGGTCGCCTTACGCGCAACAGCAGGGCCAGCACGCCAGCCGCCCGCCGCGCCTGGAGATCGAGGTCTCCGATCAGCAGCCGTACGTGCAAGAGAACGTCCTGATCAAGCTGCGGGTGGTCAGCGACCGCAACCTGGACACCGCAACCCCCGAGTTCGCCACCAGCAACGACGCCCTGCTGCAGAAGCTGGAGGGACCGAACGCCCGCTCGCGCACGGGCAGCGACGGCCAGCGCGAGATCGTCAACGAGTTCGTCTATACGCTGACGCCCCTGCGCGCGGGTGACTTGGAGCTACCGAGCCTGACCGTTGTCGGCAATGTATCGGGCAATGGTTACGGCTATGGCAGCCCGGGCGGCAACCGCTTCGAGGCCACCAGCCACGATCCGGTGCTGCTGCAAGTGCGTCCGGCAATGGCCTCGGTGCGGCCTTGGCTGCCGCTGAAGGACCTGACCCTGAACGCCACCCTGGACGGCGGGGACGAGGTCGAGGAGGGCCAGCCCGTCACTCTGGTGCTCGAGCTGACGGCCACCGGCGCGACCGGCAGCCAGCTCCCCAGTCTGGAGCCCATGCTGCGCAACGCCGACTTCCGGGTCTACCGCGAGCAGACCCTGACCGAAGGCAAACTGTCCGCCGACGGACGCCGTCTGGAGGGAAAACGCACCGAGTACTTCACTCTGGTGCCGCGCTCGGGCGGCAAGCTGCGGTTGCCCGAGATCCGGCTCGCGTGGTGGAACGTGACCAGCGGCACCAAGGAGTACGCGGGCCTTCCTATCCGCACCCTCAAGGTCGAGGGGGAGAGCGGACCCTTCGGGATGTCGCTGTCCGCCGACAGCGCGGGCGGCGGCGGGGTGAGTTGGTTCTGGCTGCCTCTGGTCGGCCTGATCCTGTTGCTGCTCGGATATTGGGGCGGTGTCTGGTACAAGGGCCGGGTGCCGGCGCAGATAGACGCGAGTCCACTCTCGCAACGCCTGCGTTCGCGCCTGCGCAGCACCAAGCAAGCCACTGCCGCGACGATCGCGGACCTCAGCCGCCGTCTCAATCCCGCGCCGCTTCTCGGCGGAATCAAGCCGCGCCTGATCCGCGCCCTGCCGCCCTCGTCCCAGTTCCTCATGTGCGTTGGTGCCGCTGACCGGGAAAACGAACCCGCCGCCTGGGCGGATCGCTTCCAGGAGACGACTTGCCGTCACCTAAACTTTGACGGCCAGACACCGCTGCCTGGCGTGACCGGGCGAATCCTGGCCCTGCGGCCGGGGGCGGACCCGGAGCAGGTACAGCGCCTGATGAAGCAGCTGGATGCCGCCCTCTACGGCAAGCAGGACATCGACTTCCGGCGCTGGAAGAAGCAGTTCCGTCAGCAGGTGGGGCGCAGCCGAGGGCTACGTCTGGGCAAGTCGAAACCCATGTTCCGCCGACCGTTGCTGCCCGCGCTCAACCCCCAATCCACGCGCTGAGGCCGTCGCGGGAAGAGGCGCACCGCGACTGGTTGCCTTCCGCGGCCCGACGGCTTCTGCGTCAACCGTTGCGCTGGCTATACTCGGACTTCGAGCCGGTGAGGTCCCACGCGAAGGTGCAGTCCAGATGGGACAGTACCGAGACCATCCCGCTCTCGCCCTCCTCCACCATGATGGCGATCGGCGCCTTACGCCCGAACTGCCGGTTGCCACGCTTCACCCACAGATCCCGCATCTCGGGATTGCGCGGGAAATAGGTATGCAGGGCCTCTTCGATGCGCATCAGGTAGGCGACGCGCCGGTTCACGTTCGGCTCGTCCGGGAACGGCTCCTCGTCGCGAAAGCGGGCTATCGCCCGAATCTTCACCGAGTCGGGAAGGCAGAGGATGGCGGCGATGTCCCGCGCCGATAGGTTCCAGCCTTCCAGTAGGCTCATGGTCCGTCTGGTCAGCAGGAGACGTTCGTCCATTGTCAGTTCAGTCATGTGCGGTACCGCTTGAGATGAGTCTTTCGGGGCCTGCCAAGCTTGCAGGCAACTTCTGGGAAACTGAGGCCGGCGCCCGGAATTGCAACCGCGCTCAACGCCCGATGCGACTGATCCGCACGACCAGCGGGATCTGTCGCAGGCGACGCATGATACGCGCCAGGTGGCGCCGCCCACGGACCGAGATGAGAAAGTCGAGCGTGCTCGTCAAGCCGTCCTTGTCCCGCGACTGCACATTTTCGATGTTGGAGCCCTGTTCCGCGATCGCCGCCGCCACCGTGGCCAGCGCGCCGCGCCGGTTCCCCACCTCGACCCGGATTTCCGTGGAGAAATCGGCGTTGCCGTCGCTGGCCCAGTCGACGTCCAGCCACTTGTCCCTCTGACTGTGGAAGTTGCCCAGATTGCGGCACTCCTGCCGGTGCACCACGATGCCCTTGCCAGGGCTGAACAGACCTCCGATGTCGTCACCCGGAATCGGCCGGCAGCAGCGGGCATAGGTGACCACCATTCCCTCGGTGCCCCTGATGGAGAACCGGTGGTGATGCTCGTCCTCGCGGCCGCCCTCCGCGCCCGCGCCTTCTTCCGATAGCAGCCGGCGCGCCACCAGCGCCGGCATGCGGTTGCCGAGCCCGACATCCGCCAACAGAGCCCCGAGACCGTCGAGCCTCGCCTCCGCCAGATACGACGTCAGCCTCTCCGGTGCCAGGCGGTCCAGGTCGAGGCCGAAGTCGCTCAGCTCCGCATCCAACAAGCGCCGGCCGAGGGCCTCCGCCTCCTTGCGCTGGAGATTCTTGAGATAGGAGCGCACGTTCGCGCGCGCCTTGCCGGTGACCACGAAGTTCAGCCAGGCGGCGTTCGGCACGGCCCCCGGCGCGTTGATGATCTCCACCGTCTGGCCGCTGTGGAGAACCGTGCGCAGCGGCGCCAGGCGGCGCTCAATACGGGCCGCGACGCAGGTGTTGCCGACGTCCGAGTGGATGGCGTAGGCGAAGTCCACCACCGTCGCACCCCTCGGCAGCACCATGATCTGGCCGCGGGGCGTGAAGACATAGACCTCGTCGGGGAACAGATCGACCTTGACGTGCTCCAGAAACTCGACCGAGTCCCCCGCGCCGCGCTGCATCTCCAACAGGTTCTGCAGCCAGTCCGCGGCCAGGGCTTGCGGGTTGCCGTCGTCATCGGTCCCCGACTTGTACATCCAATGGGCGGCGATTCCCGCCTCGGCGACGCGGTGCATGTCCTCGGTGCGGACCTGAATCTCGATCGGGAGCCCCTGAGGACCGACCAGGACGGTGTGCAAAGACTGATACCCGTTTGACTTCGGGATGGCGATGTAGTCCTTGAAGCGACCGGGGAGGGGCTTGTAGAGATTGTGCACCTGGCCGAGGACGCGATAGCAGGTATCCACCCGATCGACAATCGCGCGGAACGCGAACACGTCGACCACCTCGGTGAACGAGCGCTTCTTGTCGCGCATCTTACGGTATATGCCGTAGAGGTGCTTCTGGCGTCCCACCACCTGACCGTCGATCCCCTCTTGGCGCAGGCGTTGACGCAGTGCGTGCTCCACCGTCGCGACCAGCTCGGAGCGGGCCCCGCGGGCGCGTTTAAGCGCGCGCTCCAGAATCGCGTGCCGCCAGGGCCAGTAATGGCTGAAGCCGAGCTCCTCGAGCTCCAGACGCAGGCCATAGATCCCAAGGCGATTGGCGATCGGAGCGTAGATCTCGAGCGTCTCCCGCGACACGCGCCGGCACTTCTCCGGGGCCATGACCCCGAGGGTGCGCATGTTATGGAGCCGGTCGGCGAGCTTGATCAGGATGACCCGGATGTCCTTGGTCATGGCCAGCAGCATCTTGCGGAGGCTGGCGGCCTGGGCCTCGGCGCGCGACTTGAAATCGATCTGCGTAAGCTTGCTTACCCCGTCGACCAGCTCGGCGATCTCCTGATCGAACGCGAGCGCGAGCTGCTCCTTGGCCGTGGGAGTATCCTCGATGACGTCGTGCAGCAGCGCCGCCATGAGGCACTTGTGGTCCATCCGCATCTCGGCCAGGATGCGGGCCACCGCGATGGGATGGTAAATGTAGGGCTCGCCAGACTTGCGCCGCTGGCCCTCGTGGGCCTCGGCACCGAAAATATAGGCGCGGTAGACCTCGCGGATCTGGTCGTCGCTGAGATAGGACTCGAGAAAGGCGCAGAGGTCGCTGATCAGGTAGCGAGGCAGGTCCGCCGCGTCGGATGCCAGGGCCGGGAATACGGATGCGGGTGTGGACACGCCAAGTTCCCTCAGGGCGGCCGCGTCCGCCCGTCCGGCGTACTCTCCCGGGGAGAGCCTCTCAGCATTGGCGGCACCTAGTCAAGGGAGTCCGCGCGCAGGTCCGCTGCCAGCTCCTCTGCCAATGCCTGCTCCAGCGCCTTGGTCGCATCTTCCTCTTCCACCACCTGCTCCTCGAGCACCTCGTCGCTGAGGACACCGGCTGCAACCTCTCGCAAGGCCATGACCGTGGGTTTGTCATTCTGCCAGGGCAGCAAGGGCTCCACGCCTCCCGCCAGCTGCCGCGCCCGCCGCGTGGCGAGCAGGACGAGGTCGAAACGATTGTCCACATGATCGAGGCAGTCCTCGACGGTAATTCGTGCCATGTCGATTAACTCTCCAGGAAAAATCAGCGCGGCGATCGCAGTAGGGCGCGAGATGCCGCGGCGCGCGAAAAGCTGAACATCGGGTCAAGCCCATGCCCGCCATACCAACCGACATGCGCTTGACCGCCCAACGGCCCCCGCCTAAAGAAAACGGCTAACTTTTTAGGTTAGCAGAAGTCCCCTGGACCCGCGAGCCGGAACAACCGGATTTCCGGGAATCGCAGTCGCCACTACTCAGCCTACCCGCCATCTGCGAGCAGGCGAGGCAATGCCTCGGCGAGCCGCTCCTCGGCCCGCGCGCGCCGCAGACGCTCGGCGCGGACCACGCTGGATAGATCGTCCAGGGCGACGTCGAAGACATCGTTCACCACCAAGTAGTCGTACTCCCCGTAATGCGCCATCTCCTCCCGCGCCTTGGCCATACGACCGGCGATGACCTGATCGTCGTCCTGACCGCGACCGCGCAGCCGGGATTCCAGTACCGAGGCCGAGGGCGGCAAGATGAACAGGGAGACGGCGGCCGGGATGCGCGCCCTCACCTGACGGGCACCCTGCCAGTCGATTTCGAGGACAAGATCCCGGCCCGCGGCCAGGTCCGCCCGCACGCTCGACTCGGCAGTTCCGTAGTGATTGCCGAAGACCTCGGCATGCTCCAGGAAGGCCGACTCCTTTGCCATCTCGAGAAACCTGCGCTTCTCGACGAAATGGTAGTGCACCCCGTCGACTTCACCAGCCCTGGGGTGGCGCGTGGTGTAAGAGACGGCCAAACCCAAGCCTGGGTCACGCTCCAGCAGCGCCTTGACCAGGCTGGTCTTGCCCGCACCGGAAGGC
Source organism: uncultured Chromatiaceae bacterium (assembly GCA_964395315.1). Classification (GTDB taxonomy): domain Bacteria; phylum Pseudomonadota; class Gammaproteobacteria; order Chromatiales; family Chromatiaceae; genus CAVORB01. The sequence continues at coordinate 39,017 of CAYNBI010000006.1, forward strand.
GCGGAGACGATGAGCAGGATGCCCCCGCCCGTATGCAGGTTAGGTCTCATTCGATGTTTTGCACCTGCTCACGCATCTGCTCGATCAGGACCTTCATCTCCACCGCCAGGCGCGTGACCTGAACGTCCGAGGACTTGGATCCCAGGGTGTTCGCCTCCCGATTGAGCTCCTGCATCAGGAAATCCAACCGGCGCCCCACGGGCTCGCGGCTTTCGAGCACGGACAGCACCTCGCGAACGTGGGCCTGCATGCGGTCCATCTCCTCGTCCACGTCCAAGCGCTGCGCCAACAACGCCAACTCCTGCTCCAATCGATTGGGGTCCAACTCGGTGCGTACCTCCTCGAGCCGGCCGAGGATGCGCTGGCGGACCTCCACCATCACCTGGGGCATGCGCGCGCTGACCTCCGTCACGGAGGCGGCGAGGCGCTGACAGCGATCCCGGATCATCTCCGCCAGACGCTCCCCCTCGCGCTCCCGGGTTGCGATCAGGGTCGCGAGCGCCGTATCGAGGAGATCAAGGGCCCGTTGTCCCAGGGCGCCAAGGTCGCGTTCCTCTTCCTGCAGGACGCCTGGCCAGCGCAGAAGATCGAAGGGATCCGGCTGCCCCGCGCGCCCCACCATCGCCGCCACTTCCTCGCCAGCGGCGAGAATCTGCTCCAGATAGCGCCGATTGATGGATAGCCTGCCCGCGCCCCCGCTCGTCGGCGCATAGCGCAGGGTGCAGTCGAGCTTGCCGCGGCCAAGGCGCGCGGCCAACCGCTCGCGCACGGCGGACTCCAGGGATCGCAGCTCCTCCGGAAGGCGCACGAATGCCTCGAGAAAGCGGTGGTTGACCGAACGCAGTTCCCAGGTCAACTCCTCCTCATCGCCCTGCCGGGACTCACGGGCGAAGGCGGTCATGCTCTTGGTCATCAAATTTCCCATCTAAGGCGTGGAGAGGGCGAATTGCGAGGCGCTTCTCACGACAGCTCCCGGCGTCCGGGTATCATACTCCACGCTTATGTTTCCAGCCCCCGCAAGAGACCCCGCACCCATGGCCAGCGGCCGCGACACCTTACCCGTCGGGACCGTGATCGACCACTACCGCATTACCCGGGCGCTGAGCAAGGGCGGATTCAGCCTGATCTACCTGGCGGTAGAGGAGGAAACCGGTGACGAGGTAGTGATCAAGGAGTACATCCCCAAGAAGCTCGCGCGTCGCGATTCCTCGCTGCGGCTCGTCCCGGTGGACGACAAGCAGGCCGAGCGGGTGTTCCGCGGCCGCAAACTGTTCTTCCAAGAGGCCAAGGCGCTGGCCTCGCTGCAACATCCAAATATCGTGCGCGTGCTAGGCTTTTTTCTCGCCAACAATACCGCCTATCTGGTCATGCAGTACGAGCGTGGCAAAAACCTCGGCAGCTATGTGCACGAGCGCAAGGGCGGACTGAGCACTGCATTCGTCTTTCAGGTGTTTCTGCCCGTTCTCGACGCCCTGACGCTGGTTCATTCCCGCGATCTGCTGCACCTCGACGTCAAGCCGGGAAACATCCACCTGCGCCACGGAAACGATCCCTTGCTGCTCGACTTCGGGGCCGTCCACGCCCTGTCCCATGGCCATACGCCGAGAGGACAGGTGATTACGGCCGGTTACTCGCCCGTGGAGCAGTATTACCGCAGCGGCCAAATCGGCCCCTGGACCGACGTCTACGCCGTGGGCGCGAGCATTCGCACCTGCATTGAGGGCAAGACGCCGCCAGCGTCCATCGACCGGCGCACGAAGGACACGCTGATACCCGCCAAGCGCCAGTTCCGCGACCGCTACCCCGCGTTCTTGCTCGAGGCCATCGATTGGGCGATGGAGATGGACCCGACACGTCGCCCCCACGACGCGGGTGAACTGCTCAACGAACTGCGAAAACATGTGGCTGACGTGCCTTCGAGCCGCTTCTCGGAATTCTCACAATTCGATTCGCAGTCGGCCTTCACCCACTGACGACCGAGCGCTGGCCGGCGGATTTGACGTCGCTTCCATCGACGCCGAAGATGTGCGCCCACAGCAATCAACGACGAGCCGACATGCGACCATCCCTGCGCCGTCCAGATCAGATGCGCCCCCTACGCTTCGTCCGCGGCTTCACGCGCCATGCCGAGGGCTCCGTCCTCGTCGAGTTCGGCGACACCCGCGTCCTGTGCAACGCCACGGTGGAAGAGCGGGTGCCCCACTTTCTCAAAGGCCGCAAGAGCGGCTGGATCACCGCCGAGTACGGCATGCTCCCGCGCGCGACCGGCGAGCGCACCCCGCGCGAGGCGGCCCGCGGCAGGCAGGGCGGCAGGACACTGGAGATTCAGCGCCTGATCGGTCGCTCCCTGCGCGCCGCCGCCAACCTCATGCTGCTCGGGGAGCGTACCATCACCCTGGACTGCGACGTCATCCAGGCCGACGGCGGGACCCGAACGGCCTCGATCGCGGGCGCCTGGGTGGCGTTGCACGACGCGGTACAGGGTCTGATTCGACACGGTCAGGTGGAGAGCGATCCCTTGACCGCACAGATCGCCGCCGTGTCCGTGGGCATCCACCACGGCGAGCCGGTGCTGGACCTGGACTACGCCGAGGACTCCAGCGCCGAAACCGACATGAACGTGGTCATGGACGCCAACGGACGCTTCGTGGAGGTCCAAGGGACCGCGGAGGGAAAGGCCTTCAGCCGCGCCGACATGGACGCCATGCTCGACCTGGCGGTGGCCGGCATCGGCGAAATACTCGCCGCCCAACGCGCCGCCCTGGCGCAATGACGGCCTCTTGACCGCGATCGCAACCGTGCGATGAAGTCCTGCGGAGAAACAACGCCATGAGCGGAGCACACAAAGGCGAGTCGATCGTGCTCGCCAGCAATAATGCCGGCAAGGTGCGGGAGATCAACCAGTTGCTGCTCGACGAGCGCATACGGGTCATCCCGCAAGGGGAGCTGCAGGTGCCCGAGGCGGAGGAAACCGGGCTCAGCTTCGTGGAAAACGCCATCCTCAAGGCTCGCAATGCGGCGCAGCACAGCGGACTGGCCGCCATCGCCGACGACTCCGGGATCGAGGTGGACGCCCTGCGGGGAGCGCCCGGCATTTACTCCGCCCGTTACGCCGGTCAAGGGGCATCCGACGGAGAGAATCTGGAACGGTTGCTTGCCGACCTCGCGGACATCCCCGAGGCCGAACGCACCGCCCGCTTCCAATGCCTCATGGTCTACATGCGCCACGCCGCGGACCCCACCCCCCTGATCTGCCAAGGAACCTGGGAGGGGCGCGTGCTGTTCGCGCCCCGCGGCGAGAACGGCTTCGGCTACGATCCGGTTTTCTTCGTGCCGACCCACGACTGCAGCGCCGCCGAGCTCGACGCCAGCACCAAGAACAGCCTCAGTCACCGCGGGCAGGCGCTGGCCAAGCTGGTTCGCCACCTCCGCGGCGAGGCCTGACGCGCGCCGTGTTCGGACAAGGTCCTGACGACACCGCCGTCGCCGAGCGGCTCGCAAGGGTGCGCGCGCGCATCCGCGCCGCGGCGCTGCGCGCCGGGCGCGACGAAGACGCGGTATCCCTGCTGGCCGTGAGCAAAAAGCAGGATGCGGGAAAGATTCGCGCCGCTTACCGCGCCGGCCAGAGTGCCTTCGGCGAGAACTATCTGCAGGAGGCGCTGAAGAAAATGGAGGCCCTCGGCGACCTGGATCTGGAGTGGCACTTCATCGGCCGCATTCAGAGCAACAAGACCCGCCAGATCGCCGAGCACTTCGCGTGGGTGCACAGCCTGTGCGACCTGCGCCACGCCCACAGGCTATCCGAGCAACGCCCGGCAGGGCTGCCGCCACTCAAGGCATGCCTCCAGATCAACCTGGAGGGCGAGGCGACGAAAGGCGGGCTGGCCCCTGACGCAGCGGGCTCGTTCCTCACCGCTTGCGTGGGACTCGAAAAGCTGGATATCGTGGGCCTCATGACACTGCCGGCGCCGGCAGAGGACGAGACGGCTCGACGGCTGCCGTTCCGCGCCCTGCGCGAGCTGCGTGACCGCCTCGCGACGCCCGATCGCCGCCTTGAAGTACTGTCGATGGGAATGTCAGAAGATCTAGAAGCGGCCATCGCCGAGGGCGCGACCCTGGTGCGAATCGGAACCGCCGTCTTCGGCCCGCGCGCCTGAGCACAGCGAAGAGCAATCAACGACAAGCGCACATCCGACCATGACTCGAGAGACCATCTGCTTTATCGGCGGCGGCAACATGGCCGCCAGCCTGGTCGCCGGACTCGTCGCTGACGGTCACGAGCCGCGCGGTCTCCTCCTCAGCGACCCGGACCGGGCCAAGCTCAACAACCTCGCCGCGCGGTTCGGCGTGCGCACGACGGACGACAACACCGAGGCGGTGCGGGATGCCGCGGTGGTGCTACTGTGCGTCAAGCCCCAGATGGCGCGGGCTGTGTGCCAGGCTTTGGCCCCCGTTCTGGGCCGTCCAACGCCCCTGATCATCTCCGTCATGGCGGGGATCCGCGAGCATAACATCCAGGCCTGGCTCGGGGGAGGCGTCCCCGTGGTGCGGGCCATGCCGAATACGCCCGCCATGATTCAGGCCGGGGCCATCGTCCTGCATGCCTCGCGCGAGGTCACCGACTCGCAGCGCAACCAGGCAGAGACCATCCTGCGCGCCGGCGGCCTGACCCAATGGGTGGAGCGGGAGGAACTCATGGATGCGGTCACCGCGCTCTCCGGCAGCGGCCCCGCCTATTTCTTCTTCGTGATGGAGGTCCTTGAGCAAACCGGCGTTGAGCTTGGGCTCGAACCCGACAGCGCTCGCCTGCTCACCATCCAGACCGCCCTCGGCGCGGCGCGCATGGCGATGGAGAGCAACGATCCCCCGCAGACGCTGCGCGAACGGGTCACCTCGCCCGGGGGCACGACCGAAACCGCCCTGCGCACGCTAGAGGAGGGCCGTTTCAGCGACCTTCTCGCCCGAGCCGTCCGCGCCGCCAAGGCGCGCTCGGAAGAACTTTCCCGCCTGCTGGCAGAAGAGTCATGAGCGATTCCTATCTGACCAATCCCGTCGTCTTTCTGGTCCAGACGCTGTTCGGCCTCTACACTGCGGTGGTAGTCATCCGTTTCCTGCTCCAGCTCGCGAAGGCGGATTTCTACAACCCAATCTCCCAGTTCGTGGTCAAAGTCACGACCCCGGCGTTGCGCCCGTTGCGGCGGGTAATCCCCGGCTACCGGGGATTGGACCTTTCCTCGCTGGCTCTCGCCTGGCTCCTGAAGAGCGCCGAGCTCGCCCTGCTGGCGGTCATCCTCGGCCTGGGACGCAACCCGTTGGGCGCCCTTGCATGGTCGATTCCGGCGCTCGCGGCCCTGGTGCTCAACATCTATCTCTTCGCAATCCTCATCAAGGTCATTCTGTCCTGGGTCAATCCGGACCCCTACAACCCTGCTCTCGGCCTGATCGACAAGCTGACGAGGCCGGTGCTCGACCCAGCCCAGAGATTGGTGCCGCCCGTAGGTGGATTGGACCTCGCCCCCATGGTGGCGATGGTCGCCCTGATCCTGATCGAGATGCTGCTGCTGCCTCCCCTGAAATTGCTGACGGCGAGTCCGTTTTGACGCCCCGCGGGGGCTCCGGCTGGTTTCGCTGGCAGGATGGCGACCTGCTGCTCAGCGTTCGCGTGCAGCCACGCGCGAACAGGGACGAGCTCGTGGGTCCCGAGGGCGGCCATCTGCGGGTGCGCATCGCGGCACCGCCCATCGAGGGGAAGGCCAACGAGCACCTGCGGCGCTTTCTCGCCGCCGTCTTCGAGGTTCCCCCGTCGCGGGTGGAGCTGTTTGCCGGAGGCCGGGCACGCCTCAAGCGCTTGCGGGTACGCGCACCCGCCCGCCTGCCTGACATCGTACCGTCCGATTGAGGTCATCGGGTGTCGCCCGGCAAACCATGTTGCGAAGGAGATCACGCTGGGAAACCGAACGGGCAAATAGCCGATGTCCGTCCGCGGAACGTCAGTTATACTCAATCCTAGCCAAGGTCCAGGTCATTCCGCCTCTTAGGGAAGGCTGCTGATGCAGACCCCGATCATCCAACAGCGTCTCGCTGCCTACCGTCAGTGGAAGACGCGCGTCTCACGGGCGGTATTGGAGCTGGAGGGATGGCTGGAGGAAGAAGGTCAGCTCACAGCCGAGAACCGCGAGCGCATCCGCCACACCCTGGACGCGCTCGAAAAGGACCGCTTGACCATCGCCTTCGTGGCGGAGTTCTCGCGCGGCAAGACCGAGCTCATCAACGCCGTCTTCTTTGCAGATTACGGCCGTCGGCTTCTGCCTTCCGCGGCCGGCCGGACCACTATGTGTCCCACCGAGCTCCTGTGGGACGACGAGCGCAACGAATCCTACGTGCGCTTGCTCCCCATCGAGACCCGCGCTCAGGACATTCCGATCGCGCAGATCAAGAGCGACCCCAAGCAGTGGGTGCATTATCCGCTCCACATCCAGGACCCGGAGCAGATGTCCTCCACCCTCAATGAGGTCCTGCAGACCAAGACGGTCTCGATGGCCGAGGCGACGCGACTCGGCCTCTCTTCCTTCGGTCTGGCAACGGCGGGACAGCTCGCCGCGCAGAAGGTCGAGATTCCGAAATGGCGCCATGCCGTGATCAGCTTCCCCCACCCGCTGCTCAAGCAGGGCCTGGTAATCCTCGACACGCCGGGCTTGAACGCCCTGGGCGCAGAGCCCGAGCTGACTCTCAACATGCTTCCCGGTGCGCAAGCGCTGCTGTTCGTGCTATCGGCGGACACCGGCGTCACGCGCAGCGATCTGGAGATGTGGCAACACCACCTCAAGGGGTTCCAGAGCGGACGCCGGCGCGGCATCATCGTCGTCCTGAACAAGATCGACGTCCTCTGGGATGAGCTTCAGACGGCGCAAGTCGCGCAAGCCGGGGTAGACAAGCAGCGCGCATCAACCGCTGAGATGCTCGGCCTCGACCAGAGCATGGTGTTCCCGGTCTCGGCGCAGAAGGCCCTGGTAGCGAAGGTGCGGCACGACGAGGTGCTGCTGCGCAAGAGCTGCCTTCCCGATCTCGAGCGCCACCTGTCGTCGCGGATGCTGGAGACCAAGCATCAACTGCTGGTCGATGCCCTCGAAGCGGACGTCGGGCAACTCCTCGAGCGTAATCGGGCGCGGATCTCGACCCGCATCGGCCACGTCAAGGGTCAGCTGCAGGAGTTGGAGCAGTTGCGCGAGAAAAGCGACGACGTGATCGGACATTTGCTTGAGAAGACGCGCCAAGAGCAGGAGTTGTACCTCAAGGGGGTCCACCAGTTTCAAGGGAGCCGCGAGGAACTGATCGTCGAGACGCGCCTTTGCCGCAAGGTCCTCGATCGGGACACGATCGACCGACTGATCGAGAAGGCTCACGCCGACATGGTTCAAAGCTGGACCACCCGCGGTCTCTCTTCGGCGATGAAACGGCTTTTCGACGACCTTCGCCGAACGATGGAGACGGTGTCTACCGAAAGCGAGCGTATCCGCAAGACGGTGCGATTCACCTACCAGCGGTTCGAAGAGGAATTCGGTTTTAACGTTGCGCCACCGAAGGTTTTCGTACCCATGAAGTTCCGTGTGGAGATGGAGCTTCTTCGTCAAGAGGTCGACGCCTTCCGCAAAAGCCCCGCCATGGCGCTCGCCGAGCAGGGCGTAGTGATCAGACGCTTCCACCAGCAACTGGTCAACCGCGCCCGCATCCTGTTTGACCAACTGCGGCGCGATTTCGACGGCTGGATCAGGGACTCGCTGCAACCGCTCGCCGGGCAGATTCAGGAGCACAAGCGCATGATGGAGAAGCGGCTGGAAAACCTGCAGCGCATCGGTCGCTCCAAGGACAGCTTGCAGAGCCGCATCGAAGACATGCAGAAGCAGTACGTGGAGTTGGCGAAACAGCTCACCGCCCTGCGAAACATCCACAACGCCGTGCACTACAACCCGTTGCTCGACGAGCAGCGCGCCGGCAAGCCCCACCTGGTAGCCGGTTCGGCCTAGACACGCCGCCCGACCTTCGCCCGCGTGCGGCGAAGTAACCCGATTGGCCCGGCGGTCTCTTTATGGTGTAGCCTTACGCGTCTCTTTCGACACGCACGATTACGACCATTTCACGATGGAGGATCAGATCATGAATCGACGCAGATTCTGCGGCCTCGCTTGCGCCGCCGTACTGCTCTCGCCCCTTGCGGCCCTCGCCGAGAACAGCACGAGCGCCGGAGGCTACACCATCCACCACAACGCCTTTACCACGAGCACCCTGACCCCCGAGGTGGCCAAGGCGTACGGTATACAGCGCAGCAACTTCCGAGGCATGCTCAACGTCAGCGTCGTCAAGGACGCAGAGGGGACGACCGGATCCTCGGTACCGGCCCAGGTGGAGGTGCAGACGGTCGAGCTGACCGGACAGAAAAACCGGCTGCCCATGCGGGAGATCACGGAACAGGAGGCCATTTACTACATCGGCGAATTCGCGGTCCAGGACGGACAGAGGGTCAACTTCAGGATCGAGGTCAAACCGCAGGGGGCCGCCCAGTCCTTCGTCATCAACATGGACCAACAGTTCTTCGGCAACTGATCACCGCAACGAAGGCAAGCGCACGCAGGCTGCCTCGATACGCAGAGGCGGCCTGACAGCCTGGCCATCGTGCCTTGCCCCGGGGGGGATGGTCGTGCTCCGACTCCCGGGCTCGGCTAGGGCGGCTAGACCAGGAATACCTGCCACAAGGCGTACAAACCAAAGCCCAAGACAAGGGCTCCTGAGAGCTTGCGCATCCAGTCCTGATCGGCGAAGCGGGCCGCGGCACCGGCGAGCATGCCCATGCCCAGCAGGGTCGGCAGGGTTCCGAGGCCAAAAGCGAGCATGACGAGCGCGCCCTGCACGGCGCTGCCTGAGGCCACCGACCAGATCAGGACGCTGTACACCAAACCGCAGGGAATCCAGGCCCACACGAAACCCAGCCCCACCGCCTGCGCGGGCGAGCGCACGGGCAATAGTCGCCGCCCCATCGGCTCCAGAAGTCGCCAGACACTGGCGCCCAGCCGCTCCAAGCGCTCCAACCCAAGCCACCAGCGGCCGAGGTAAAGACCCAACAGGATCATGAACAGGGCCGCTAGGACGTAAAGTCCCCGCTGCGCATACTGGAGCGGAAGGATCTGGACGATCATGGTCCCCAACCCACCCATGAGCGCCCCGGCGACTGCGTAGCCGGCCATGCGTCCGCCGTTGTATGCCAGTTGGTAGGGAAGCATTCTCCCGGCCAGGCCCCTCACCTCCCGCGGAAGGCCCATGGTCAGGGTACCGACGATACCGCCGCACATGCCGACGCAGTGCACACCGCCGAGCAGCCCGACCAGGAACGCGGTCGTCAGGCTCCCCGTCACGTTCACGGTGTCTCCTCCGCCCGATTTCGCGCGAGCTCCTTGGCCCTGTCCACCGGAGACCCGTTCCGGACCCGCATCAGATAGAGCACCAGCAGGATGGCGGGCAATCCCAGCACCGCCGCGTAGCTGAAGAAGAACACATAATCGGTCGCGTCGACGACATCGCCGGAGAAGCCGCCGAGGAACTTCGCCGGCAACAGCATCAGGGAGCTGAACAATGCGTACTGGGTGGCCGTGTAGGCGCGGTTCGCCAGTCCGGAGAGGTAGGCGATGAAGACCGAACCGGCCAGCCCGCCGCTCAGGTTGTCCGCTGACACCACCAGGGCGAGCAACGCGATCTCAGGCGCCTGGGTGGCCAGCCAGGCAAAGATTAGGTTGGTTCCAGCCACCAGGACCGCAGCCAGGAGCAGCATACGCATGACGCCGAAGCGTGCCACGAGGACGCCGCCCAGGGCGGCACCGACCATGGTCATGATCAGCCCAAAGACCTTGGTGACGCTGGCGATGTCGGCCTTGCTGTAGCCCATGTCGATGTAAAAGGGATTGGCCATGACCCCCATGGTGATATCGGACAGGCGAAACACGCCGATGAATGCCAGGATCGCGAGCGCCAGCCTGCCGTTGCGCGAAAAGAACTCCGTAAAGGGGCAGACCACGGCGCCAATGAACCAGGCGCCGAGGCGGCGCCAGCGCGCGGAGAGATGGGCCGAATCCTCGATGAAGCGCACGACCCGTTCCTCCTGCCGCCAGGTGGCGCGGTCCACCCTCTGCTCGGGCTCGGGCACCAGGAGCACGGCGACCACACCCACTGACATGCACAGGGCCATCGCCGAGTAGGCCACCCCCCAGGAATAGAACTCGGCGAGGTAGAGTGCACCCGCTCCAGCCATGATCATCCCGATCCGATAGCCCATCTGGTAGGTCGCCGCCATCGCCCCTTGCAGATCCGGATCCACCGCCTCGATCCGCCAGGCGTCGATGGCGATGTCCTGGGTGGCGGAGGAGAAGGCCACCAAGAGGGCCGCGGCAACCAGCAGACCCAGGGCCTGGCTGGGATCATTGGTCGCCATCAGCAATAATCCGCCAACCACTCCCGCCTGCGCCAACAACATCCACCCGCGCCGTTGACCGAGTGCGCGCGTCAACAGAGGCAAAGGCAGGCGATCGACGAGCGGCGCCCAGGCAAACTTCAGGGCGTAGAGGGTCGCGACCCAGGACACATGGCCGATGGTGCTGCGGTCGATACCCGTCTCTCGCAGCCAGGCCGAGAGGGTTCCGAACACCAACAGCAGGGGAAGTCCGGCGGAGAAGCCGAGAAACAACATCGCAATGACCCGGGGATGCAGATAAATCCGGAACGCGCCGAACCACGTCCCCCCTCCCCACTGTTCCTTCTCCATTCCGCCCTCGATTCACTAGGTACGCTATTACGTGCAATGCCGCCCGAGCCGGCCAGATGCACGACGGGACCGCTCGCGCCACCCTGCGGCAACCAGCGGCGCACGTGCGGGAACACAATCCGGTTGCCGCGAATATCGATCGTTCGTAGGGTAAACTGTGCCGTGTCGCGTGTCGCCCGAAAACGAAGCGCGAAAAGGCCGACCCGCCCCGAAAGCCAGCACCGAATTCGGGGCGCGGATCCCGAGGTGCGCGACTCTCCAGACACGATTACCCGGAAGACGAGAAATGCTGGACTACCAACGGGATTTCCTTCGCTTCGCTCTTGATACGGGCGTGCTCAGGTTCGGCGAGTTCACGCTGAAATCAGGCCGCAACAGCCCCTACTTCTTCAACGCCGGCCTGTTCAACACCGGCGCGAGCCTCGCCCGCTTGGGTCGATTCTACGCCAGCGCCATCGTGAGCTCCGAGATCCCCTTCGACCTGCTCTACGGTCCCGCTTACAAAGGGATTCCCCTCGCCGCCGCCACCAGCATCGCCCTCGCGGACCATCATGCGCGAAATGTGCCCTATGCCTTCAACCGCAAGGAAGCGAAGGATCATGGCGAGGGCGGAGACGTCGTCGGCAGCCCTCTCGCCGGAGATGTGCTGATCATCGACGACGTGATCACAGCGGGCACATCGGTGCGCGAGTCCGTCGAGCTCATAGCCCGCCACGGCGCCCGCCCCGCGGCCGTGGTGATCGCGCTGGACCGTCAGGAGCGGGGCCAGGACCGGCGCTCCGCCGTCCAGGAGGTGCGTGAGAGCATGGGCATCCCAGTCTACAGCATCGTCACCCTTGCCGACCTCGTCGCCTACCTGGAGGAATCGCCGGATTCGGGTGGACCCCTTGATGCGGTGCGCGCTTACCGCGAGCGCTACGGCGTTTGACCTGCCGCCGATGCTTGCAACGTCCCGCGGCGCGGGTTACCTATATGCGCCCATGTCACCCGAGGATTCCGGCAACCCGAGCATGTCCCATCGAGCCCGCCCGTCGATACTGCTCCTGCTCCTGGTGCTCGCCTGCGGCGCGCAAGGCGGCGTTTATCGCTGGGTCGACGCGGAAGGAAACGTGCACTACACGGATACCCTGCCGCCGACCCAGGTCGACCGGGGCCACACCGAGATCAGCGAGGAGGGGGTACGGGTAAGGACAGTCCCGCCGGCCAAAACCCCGGAGGAGGTTCAAAAGGAGCGCGAGCTCGAGCGGTTGCGCGCTGAGCAGGAGCGCCTGATCGAGAAGCAACGCACCGCCGATCAGGTCCTGCTTCGCACCTTCAGGTCGGATGACGACATCGTCATGGCCCGCGACGGCAAGCTCACCTCCATCGACAGTATGGTCCAGGCGACGAGGACCAACGCGCGTCGTCAGCAGGAATGGCTGGCGCGGCTGCAGGGAGAGGCGGCCGACCTGGAACGTGCGGGGAAACCCATCCCTAAGAAGCTAAGCGACAACATCGCGGCGACCGAGCAAGCCATTTCCAGGTCCTATTCAACCATTCTCGGGCGCGAGGCCCAGAAGGACAGGATTCGCGAGACCTTCGACAAGGACCTGAAACGCTTTCGCCAGCTCAAGAACCTGGCCGAGGACCAGGTGCCGAAGGAAGACGAGTACGAGAAGCCGGTCCTGCACAATATCGTGACCTGCAACGATGCGACCGAGTGCGACCGGCTCTGGGGCAGGGCTGGCGCCTATGTGCGGGAGCACGCCATGACGCAGCTCTACACCGACACGCCCTTCCTTGTCCTGACGGCACCCCCCAGGAACGAGAGCGACATAACACTCATTCTGTCTCGTATCCAGGACAAGCAGGGCGAGGGCGCTTCACTGTTTCTCGACGTGCAATGCCAGAACTCCATCCAAGGCGAACAGACCTGTGTCGGTCCGGCGGCGCAGGACATCATCAAGGGCTTCCGACCGGCGCTAAATGCCGATTAGCCTGAGTCGCGCCTGGTCCTCCAGGTCGATGCCGTGGGCTACAGTAACGACGCCGATCCAGGGCTTTCGCCAACAAGTCTCACCTAACGGCGGCGTATCAGGGTCCCGACACCTTCATCCGTAAACAGATCCAGCATTATCGCGTGCTCGACCCGCCCGTCGATGACATGGGCCGAGCGGACCCCCGCCTGGACCGCGTCCACGGCGCACTGGATCTTCGGAAGCATGCCTCCGGTGATCACGCCCTCGCCGATCAGACGATCGATGCTGCCGACGTCCAACTCGGGCACCAGGTTTCCCGCGGCATCCAGAAGCCCTGGCGTGTTGGTCAGCAACAGCAGCTTCTCCGCGCCAAGCACCTCCGCCATCTTGCCCGCGACCAGGTCCGCGTTGATGTTGTAGGAAAAACCGTCTTTGCCTACCCCGATGGGAGCCACCACGGGAATGAAATCCCCCTGCACCAGCATGTTGACGACCCCGGCGTCGATGCTCTCCACCTCGCCCACGTGCCCGAGGTCGATGATTTCCGGCGCCTTGAGCTCTGGCGCATCCCGGCGCAGCAGCAGCTTGCGCGCGCGGATAAGATCCCCGTCCTTCCCGGTCAATCCGACCGCGGCGCCGCCATGACGATTGAGCAGGTTCACGATCTCCGCGTTGACGAGCCCGCCCAAAACCATCTCGACCACGTCCATGGTCTCGCTGTCCGTTACCCGCATGCCCTGGATGAACTCACTGGCCTTGCCGAGGCGCTCGAGCAACCTGCCTATCTGGGGGCCGCCGCCATGCACCACGACGGGGTTGATGCCAACCAGCTTCATCAGCACCACGTCGCGCGCGAAACCCTCCTTCAGGGCCTGCTCGACCATGGCGTTCCCGCCGTACTTGATGACCATGGTCTTGCCCCGAAAACGCTGGATATAGGGCAGCGCCTCGATCAAGACGTGGGCGATATTGCGAGCGCGTTCCAAGGCCAGTGACATCTTTAATTCCCCGATCGGACCCCTGATGAAACTTAAGCGAGCTACCGGAAACCCATGACAACGCTGTTCGAGTCAGCGCCTACAGCGGCACGTGCAAGTGACGCCGTCTTCAAGCGCGATAGCAATTGAAAATGAAGCCGTCCGGGGATCGCGTTGCCTGGATGGCGTGCTGATCTGGCCCGGATGGCCAACGATCGGCGTCTTGCTTTCAGAAAGGCAGCTCCAGGTCCGGGGCAACCTGGCCCAGGAGCCCGCGCATGAGGTCCTGGACCCCGTCCATCCCCTGTTGATCCTCGGCCTCGAACCTGAATACGAGGGCCGGCTGGGTATTTGACGCCCGAACCAAGCCCCATGCGCGACCGACCTCGGCGCGCAACCCATCGATGGTCTGCACCTCGACCCCCTTGAGTTGATCCGCCTGGGCCATGACCATGTCCATGATCTCCGCCGACTCGCCCTCCGGGAGCGCCACGAACAGCTCTGGCGTGGAGTAGGCAGACGCCGGCAGGGCCGCGAAAATCTCCGCGCTCGGCCGCGGGTCCAGGGCCAGCACCTCGAGAAGGCGCGCGCCGGCGTAGAGGGCATCGTCGAACCCGTACCAGCGCTCCTGAAAGATGATGTGCCCGCTCCATTCGCCGGCAAGCAGGGCGCCAGTCTCCCTGAGCTTTGCCTTGAGGGGCGCGTGCCCCGACTTCCACATAACGGGTCGGCCACCGCTGCGCAGGATCTCGCTTGCCAGGTGATGGCTGCACTTGACGTCGAAGATCACATCCATCCCCGGATGACGCGACAGCACATCCGCGGCCAACAGCATGAGCACCCGGTCGGTGGAGATGACCTCGCCCGCGGAATCGACGACGCCCAGGCGGTCGCCGTCACCGTCGAAAGCGAAGCCGATATCCGCATCCTGCGACAGCACCGCCTGACGCAAATGTTCCATCGCTCCCGGACGCGACGGATCCGGCACTTCCCCGTCGGGGAAACCGGCGCTCGGATCGCAATTGAGCTCGACCAAATCGCAGCCCAGGGCCTGGTAGAGCTCGACCGCCACGCTGGAAGCCGCCGCATTTCCACAATCGACTACGACCTTCATGGTGCGGGCGATTGCGACGTCCTTCTCCACGCGGTCCACGTAATCCGCCACAAGATCGGCCTGCCGGTAGGTTCCGGAACCGGAGGTGAAGGCCCCGGTCAGAACGCGTTCGCGCAAACCCGAGATGCCCGACCCTTCCAGGGTATTTCCGGAGATCACCACCTTGAGCCCGTTGTACTCCGCGGCGTTGTGACTTCCGGTGACCATTACGCCGGAGGTGTCACCCTGATAGCGAGTCGCGAAATAGAGCACGGGCGTGGGCACGACACCCAGATCGATCACATCGCAACCCCCGGCACGGAGGCCCCCCGCGAGCGCCTCGGCGAGTCCGCCTCCGGTGGGCCTGGTGTCTCGCGCGAGAAACACCATCTTGTCCCCCGCATCGGCGGCCTCGGCCGCCACGGCTCGGCCAATGGCCTGCATCAGATCGGGCGTGAGATCCAGCCCCACGACACCCCGGATGTCGTAGGCCCTGAATATCGCCTCTGGCACCGCGGAGCCTGACTGGCCCGCGGCCCCGGCGGGGGCGCGCTGCAGCTTCCCTGCTGCCGGCGCCGCAGTGGGCGGGGATGACGGCTTCTCTGTCCCGGCCTCGTCTACCGCCGTCGGTTCTTCGGCGGAGGCGCCGGGGGCCTTGGCCACCCCCGGCTGCACCCCGCGCAGCAGGCGCCCGAGGACCTCCAGGACCGGCTCGGTCTCGGCCAGTCGGCAGCGGACCCGCTGCTGAGGCTCGTTCTTCAACGCGCCTTCGACGAGGGCGACAATGCTCGCGTGGTCCTTCTCCAGGGCCGACTTGAGGGCCTGCTGCGGCAGCCAAAGCACCGCCGCCATCAGCGCCAGTAGAATCGCGTAAGCGATCCCGGCGACGAGCAGATCATTTCCGCCCGGGGAGACGCCGCCGACGGCACTGGCCACGACGCGCAAACGCGTCCCCTTCACGTCCGCGCCCGCCTCGGGTGCGGCCGCTTCGACTTCGACCACCCGGCCTTGCTCCGGCTCCAGGGTCGCGACCTTGTCGCCGGCGCGCTGCTGGAGCAGGACCCGAACGCCCCCGGGCGCGGACGGCGACGAAAGCAGGGAGAAGGGAAACGCGACATGCAACACGCCGAGCGCCTCGGAGCCCGCCTCGTCGAGCACAGGGGCCGCGATCGCCAGGTGCACCCCCTGCTGGCCAAGCAGGTGAGCCTCCAGGGGCGTTACCTCGCGCTGACGCACGGCCTGTTGCACCAGGTCCAGTCCCGCGTAGCTCAACCCGTACGCATCCATCGCCTCGGGCCCCTGCAGATCCTTCTCGGTCAGGCGGACGCGCGAGGCGCTCGGAAACCGCGCCGCCACCATCTCCTCGGCCACGCGCCGGTCGTCCGTCTTGCCGCCGCGCAGGGCCTCCCGCAGCACCGGATCGGAGGTCCACCGCTGCAGGAGCTCGCGCTGAACCGCCACGCGATTGCCCAGATCGCTCGCGATCAAGGAAGCGGTGCGCTCGGCCTGGCCGGTGCCGAAATCACGCTCCCGATCCATCCAGACAATCGCCAGCGCCACGACCGCGCACAGGAGCACAACGGCGACACCGGCTACCGACAGGGCCCAGAATCGGGCAAGCCCGGGGACCCGATCGGGCTTTACCGGCTTAGCGTTCGCCTTGTCCGGTTTCTCGGATTTTCCAGCGCGTCTCAAACGCATGCTCGCTGCGTCCCCTATGTGCAAACCTGCATCGTTGCGACCTCAACGCCCGCCCGGGCGTCCTCAAGCCCGCCCGCTGTGGCCGAAACCGCCGGCGCCTCGGGCGGAATCCTCGAACTCGTCCACCAACTCGAAACGGGCGCGCAGCACGGGCACCAGCACCAGCTGCGCAATGCGCTCACCGACCTCGATCCGGAAAGGCGCGTGCCCGCGGTTCCAGCAGGAAACGAAAAGCTGTCCCTGGTAATCCGAATCGATCAGGCCCACCAGGTTTCCCAGCACGATGCCGTGCTTATGGCCCAAGCCGGAGCGAGGGAGGATCAGCGCCGCCAGGCCCGGCTCGCCGATGTGGATGGCCATCCCCGTCGGCAGGAGCTCGCTCTGCCCGGGGCGGAGCTCCAGGGGTTGGTCCACCATCGCCCGCAGGTCGAGACCCGCGGAACCCTCGGTAGCATAGTCCGGGAGGGGAAAGTCCCCCCCTAGACGTCGATCAAGTATCTTGACTTGCAGTCTGTGCAAGGTAGCGCTCCGCGATCAGGTCCGCCAGCAAGCCGGCCAGCCGGACCTTCGGCATCAAGGGAAAGGCCTGCCGCCCCCCCGCCCACAGCACGAGCAGCGCGTTGTCCGCACTCTCGAACCCGCCGGTCTCGCTGCCGACGAGGTTGGCGGCGATCATGTCGAGGCCCTTGGACTCGAGCTTGCGCAGGGCGTGTCGCTCTAGGGATTCCGTCTCGGCGGCGAAGCCGACGGTGAACGGGCCTCCGATCGTGCCGGCTACATCCGCAAGAATGTCAGGGTTGCGCACCAGGTGCAAAGTGAGCGCTGAATCGTGCTTCTTGATCTTCTCGCTAGCCGGCGCGACCGGGCGATAGTCCGCGACCGCCGCCGCCCCGACGAAGATGTCGCAGGCCCCGGAGCGCTCCATCACCGCCTCGTGCATCTGCCGGGCGGACTCCACCCGTAGCAGCTCCACCCCCGCGGGGGGTGGCAGGTTGCACGGCCCACTGACCAGCACCACCGACGCACCCCGCTCGCGGAGTGCGTCGGCCAACGCGTAGCCCATGCGTCCCGAGCTTCGGTTTCCCACGTAGCGGACGGGGTCGACCGCTTCACGGGTGGGACCCGCAGTGACGACCACCCGGCATCCAGCGAGGATGTGGGTCCGACCAAGCGCCAGGGCTGAGACGATGTCGTCGGGCTCCAGCATGCGCCCCCAGCCCCATTCGCCGCACGCCTGGTCGCCCTCGGCCGGCCCCAGCAGCCGTAAGCCGCGATCCTGCAGCCGAGCTGCGTTCTCACGCGTGGCCGGGTGCTCCCACATGCGGTGATTCATGGCCGGCGCGATCACGACCGGCGCGGTCGTGGCCAGTATCAGGGTTGCGAGCAGGTCATCGGCCAGACCCGCGGCCAGGCGCGCCATCAGATCCGCGCTCGCGGGCGCGACCAGCACCAGGTCGGCCCAGCGCGCGAGCTCGATATGCCCCATTGCGTCCTCGGCCCGGGGATCGAACAGGTCGCTGCGCACCTCGTAGCCCGAGACCGCCTGCAGGGTTAACGGGGTGACGAAGGCGCGTGCGGCCGGGGTCATGACCACCCGCACATCGGCACCAGCTGCCCGCAGACGGCGGACCAGCTCAGGGGTCTTGTAGGCGGCGATGCCGCCGCTCACCCCGAGCAGGACCTTGGTTAGCGGCGATTGGGCGGAAAAAGCTGACAAGTGGTGCGCGGATTGTTGTTGTCGTGACGACTGCCTGGATTGTAACCCATCCAGCCCCGACCTAAGTGGCGGCTGTTTGGTCGCGGCAGGCTCTTGGCATACCCTTGCGATATGGAGCGGCGGGCGAGGACGAGCGCATGACCATCACGGAATGGCCGGAGGACGAACGTCCCCGGGAAAAACTCCTGATCCGCGGAGCCGAGGCGCTCTCGGATCCCGAGCTGCTGGCGATCTTCCTGCGCACCGGGGTACCTGGCAAGAGTGCCGTTGACCTTGCGCGGGACCTGCTGCTGGAGTTCGAGGGGCTCAGGGGCCTGTTCTCGGCCGACCAGGAGGGCTTCTGCAGGGGTAAAGGGCTCGGGAAGGCGAAGTACGCCCAGTTGCAGGCGGTGCTTGAGATGAGCCGCCGATACCTGCGCGCAGAGCTGGGCGCACGGGACGTCCTGAACAGCCCCGAGGCCACCCGCGCCTATCTGAAGTCCCGCCTGCACGGCTATCCGCACGAGGTGTTCGCCTGCCTGTTCCTAGACAACCGTCACCGTCTGATCAGGTACGAAGAGCTGTTCCGCGGCACCATAGACGGCGCCAGCGTGCATCCGCGGGAGGTGGTGCGCCGAACCCTCGAGACCAACGCGGCGGCCGTGATCTTCGCCCACAATCATCCCTCGGGCGTGGCCGAGCCGAGCCAGTCGGATCTGCGCATCACACAACGTCTCAAAGAGGCACTGGCGCTGGTGGACGTGCGGGTGCTGGACCACGTCATCATCGGCGAGGGCGACGGCACGTCCCTCGCGGAACGCGGGCTGCTCTGAAGGCTACCGCCAACGAGGCGGCGGGGTGGTTGCCGGACGCGGCGATCTCGGGTATTCTTGCGCGTCTTTCTATTCCAACCCTGGATTATCGATCTCTCAAGGGGCCGCGTCATGTCCAAAGTCTGCCAGGTCACCGGCAAGCGCCCGCTCTCCGGTTGCAACGTATCCCATGCCCACAACACGACCAAGCGCCGCTTCCTGCCCAACCTGCACTACCACCGCTTCTGGGTGGAGAACGAGCGTCGGTGGGTGCGCCTGCGCGTTTCCACCAAGGGCATGCGCATCATCGACAAGAAGGGCATCGACGCGGTGCTCGCCGAGATGCGCGACCGCGGCGAAAAGGTCTGAGCGAGGTAAAGAACCATGGCCAAAGCAGCTCGTGAAAAGATTCGCCTGATCTCCAGCGCAGGCACGGGTCACTTCTACACGACCACCAAGAACAAGCGCAACACGCCCGGAAAAATGGAAATGAAGAAATTCGACCCGGTCGTGCGCCAGCACGTGATGTACAAAGAGGGGAAGATCAAGTAGGAAGGCAGCGCCCCCGGAGATCACAAAAAACCCGCCGACGGCGGGTTTTTTGTGCACGAATGAATCGGGGATTGCTCGAATCCCCAACTCGCCTCGATCAGCTACCCGCCGGTCCGACAGGTTTCAGGTAGCAGCCCCGCAGATTGCGGGCGAAGGTCTCCAATGCCTGGATCCCGGTCGCCTCGGCCTGCTGACACCATTCCTGAAGCGACTTGAGCAACACTTCCTGGTTCGGTGCGGTGCGCTCCCAAAGCTCGCGCAGTTGCTCGCGGAAGCGATAGACCGTCGCCAACTTCTGGCTGTTGGCCAGAATCTGCTCCAAACGCGCCCTCGCCCGCTCATCCAAGCGGGAGGCCTCCGTCGACAGCAGGCGTCGGGTGCGCCGGTAAAGCTTGCGGCAATGCCGCTCGGTGCTACACAGCTCCGTGCGCGTGACCGGGGCGAGCACGTCGCGTGTGTAGCGCGCGAACACGTGCATGCGACCCACGATCACCGCGCGAAGGGTCTCCAGGTCGACGCTGGTCTTACCCTCCACGAACCGGGGTTGCGGGGCCAGCTTCTTGACCTTGGCCAGACCGAGCGCGCTCAGCACCCGGATGTAGAGCCAACCGATATCGAATTCCCACCACTTGGAGGACAGCTTGGCCGAACTCGGGAAGGCGTGGTGGTTGTTGTGCAGCTCCTCGCCGCCGATCAGGATGCCCCAGGGAAGGATGTTGGTGGCGGAATCCGGGCTGTCAAAGTTGCGGTAGCCCCAGTAGTGACCGACGCCGTTGATCACACCCGCCGCGAGAAAGGGAATCCAGAGCATCTGCACCGCCCAGACGGTGATGCCATAGACGCCGAACAGCAGCACATCGAGAATCAGCATCAGCCCCACGCCCTGCCAGACGAAACGGCCATAGACCCTACGCTCGAGCCAGTCATCGGGCGTACCGTGACTGTAGCGCCGCACCAGATCCGGGTCACTGGCCGCCTCACGGTAGAGCTCGGCGCCCTCGGTGAGCACCTTTCCCAGGCCCAGGACCTTCGGACTATGGGGATCCTCCGGCGTTTCGCACTTGGCGTGGTGACGCCGATGCACCGCCACCCATTCGCGGGTCACCATGCCGGTGGTGATCCACAACCAGAAGCGGAAGAAATGACTGATCACCGGGTGTAGATCGAGCGCCCGATGGGCCTGGGATCGGTGCAGGAACACGGTCACCGACACGATGGTGATGTGGGTCAGCACCAGGGTGACAAGCACCACCTGCCAAACGGGAAGGTCAAGAATACCGTACGGGGTCATCAACAACTCCTCAGGGAGAAAACAGGCCATCGACCCGCTGGGCACTGGCGCCAAGGTGCGGATCCGAGAGTGATTCGCAGCGGCGGGCGGGATTAGCCAGGGGTAAGGTCTAACTGATTATCGTGAGGCGCCGCGGGCGGACGCCGATATGCCCTGACTATACCCGATTCCGACTTCGCGAAAAACCACAAATCCATGTCACGCGCGCGGTTTCCGCCCGAGCCGCAGATTGCCTACCTCGTCCAGCGATGCCAGCCAACCCGGCGCCAGCCAGGTGGTCGCCACCGGATCCAGGATAATCGCCGGGCCCGAAACGGGTTCGGCCACCTTGAGCGCAGCGCGTCCAATGACCGGGACCGGCTCGTCCGAGCCCGCGACATGCGCCCGACCACTGCGAACGTCGGGGCGCAGGACGGGCGGCGGCAGGCTGAGGGCGGGCGCCGTACCTGTGACCCTGACGCGGAGATTGACCAGCTCGACGGGGAAATCCAGACGGTGACCGTAACGGGCCTGGTGGAGACGGTGGAAGGCATCGGCGGTCTCGCCGACACTGGTCCATGGCAGGTTCAGCGTGTACGACTGGCCACGGTAGCGCAGATCCAACGAGAAGGCGCTGATCAGGGATTGCGGCTCCTGTCCCTCCCGCGCCAACGCTTGCATAGCCTCGGCGGCCAGATCGTCCAAACGACGCTGAACGGCCGCGTCACTGTGCTCGTCGAGTGGTCCCAGCCAGGTGCGGGTCAACAGCCGTCCGGGCGGGGTCGCCAGCATCCCGAGGGCGGAGAGCACACCGGCCTGCACCGGCACCATGGCCTGGCGCATACCGAGCGCCTCCGCCAGGGCGCACACGTGCAGCCCCCCGGCCCCGCCAAAAGAGGTCAGGGTGTAGTCCCTGGGATCCAGCCCGCGCTGGACCGAGATCACCCGCAGCGCCCGCGCCATGTGCTCGTTGGCGACCCGCAGGATGCCAAGCGCCGCCTCCTCCAAGCTGGTCATCATGGCGGCGGCAAGACGCCCGACGACCCGCCGGGCCGCCGCTTCCTCCAGCCGCATGCGCCCACCGAGAAAGGCATCCGCGCGCAGTCTGCCGAGCACCAGGTTGGCATCGGTGACCGTTGGCTCGTCGCCGCCAAGGCCGTAGCATGCCGGGCCCGGAGCCGCGCCGGCCGACTCCGGCCCCACCAGCAGGGCGCCCCCTGCGTCGACCCGTGCAATGGACCCGCCCCCCGCGCCGATGGTATGCATGTCCACCATGGGCACAGCGACCGGGTAGGAGGCGATGCGTCCGCTCATGGTAAGACGCGGCTCGCCATCCACCAGGGCGACATCGGTGGACGTACCGCCCATGTCGAAGGTCAGCAGCTTGGACTCGCCGGCGAGACGTCCGACGAAGCCTGCCCCTACCAGCCCCCCCGCCGGCCCGGAGAGCAGCAGCCGAACGGCCTGGCGCGCGGTCTGCTCCGCCGCGACCGTCTCGCCGCTGGACTGCATGACCGCCACCCGCGCCCCCGGAAGCGCGCCGCAAAGACGCTCGATGTAGCGCCCAACGAGGGGACCGACCCAGGCGTTGAGCCAGGTCGCAATGCCGCGCTCGTACTCCCCCGTGACCGGCAGAACCTCGGACGAACGCGAGACGAAGATACCGTCCGGGACGGCCTCCCCGAGCGCCCGTTCGGCGCTGTCGTCGAGGTAGGAAAAAAGCAGATTGATGGCCACCGCCTCCGGCGCCAGTCGTTCCAGCGCCGCCCGCAGGTCCTTCAGATCGGCGGCGGTCAGCGGCTCCACCCAGCTTCCGTCCGCCGCAAGCCGGCCGCCGGTCTCCAGGCACAGGTCTTCGGGCACCGGCGGGCGGCGCGTGGCGGGCTGCAGGTCATACAGCGCATCGCGTGCCTGACGGCCGATGGTGAGCAGGTCCCGCAAGCCACGATTAGCAACGTAAAGGGTGCGCACACCCTTGCCCTCGAGGGCGGCGTTGGTGGCCACCGTGGAGCCGTGAACCACCGCCAGCCCGGAGGGGTCGAGCCCCAGCTCGGCGATGCCCTGCAGGATCGCCCGCTCCGGGGCATCGGGGGTGGAGAGCACCTTGTGCACCTGCACCCTGCCCTCCCGCCACACGACGAAGTCCGTGAAGGTGCCGCCGGTATCGATGCCGACAATCGTCATGGACCGTCACTCCGTTCGAACGAGCTACGAATGATGCCATCCCAGCGTATGCCCTGCACAGGGACCACCGCATACCCTGGCTCGGGGCCTCCGCCTCTGCCGCGTATTGGCATCGAGCCCCGCGCGCGTTAAGGTCGGCGGCCATGAATGAGCTACTCCGAGTCAGCGGCCTCGGCCGCCGTTACGGCGACGACCAAGCGCTGGAAGGCGTCGATATCCGCCTCGAGCGCGGCGAGGTCCTCGGCCTGCTGGGACCCAACGGCGCCGGCAAGACCACCTGCCTGCAGCTCCTGAGCGGCAACCTGGCCCCCAGCGACGGCGAGATCCGGATCATGGGCGTAGATCTGGCGCGTTACCCCCTGCGCGCGAAACGCCTCATCGGATATCTGCCGGAGCGCCCGCCCTTGTATGCCGACATGCGGGTGGACGAGTACCTCGACTACTGTGCCCAGCTCCATCGGATCCCGCGGCAGCGCCGAGCCGCGGCCGTCGAGCAGGCCAGAACCCGCTGCGGGCTCGCAGAGCGGGGCCGGCGTCTGATCGGCACCCTGTCCAAGGGCTACCGCCAGCGGGTAGGAATCGCCCAGACCATCGTCCACAGGCCCGATCTGGTGATCCTGGACGAGCCGACCGAAGGCCTGGATCCGGTGCAGCTGCGGGAGGTCAGGGAGCTGATCCGGACGCTCGCCCTGGACTGCGGAGTGATCCTCTCGAGCCACGCCCTGCCCGAGGTGCAGGCGGTCTGCACCAGGGTGTGCATCCTGCGCGAGGGCCGGGTGCTGCACCAGGCGCGGTTGAAGGAGGAACCCGATGGGCCGCGGCTCCAGCGCTACCTGGTTCGCCTGGCAGCGCCGCCGGCGCTGAGCGTCCTCGCCTCCCTGTCCGGGGTTGCCGCCGCGCAAGCGCTGGGGGATCGCGCTTTTCGGGTGACCCTGCGTCCCGGCGAGGCCGCCGGTGCCTTCTCGCGGCGGGTTGTCGAGGCCGGCTGGGGGCTTTCCGAGCTCTCGCCCGAGGGAACCGATCTGGAGAAGGTCTTCTTCGAGATCCTGAGCGGAGACCTGGCCGCATGATCGCGGCCATCGCCCGGCGCGAGCTGCAGGCGGGGTTCCTCTCGCCCGTGGCCTGGGGGCTGCTGGCGGCGAACCAGTTCATCCTGGCCTGGATCTTCCTGCGCGTGGTGGAGGGGTTCTCCGGTCTCGAGGCGGCCCAGCGCGGCGCCGGACTGACGCTCGAGCTCAGCCTCAACCTGTTCAGCTTCGCGGCGGTGCTGGCCCTGCTCTCGGTACCCTTGCTCAGCGCGCGCATGCTGAGCGGGGAGCTGCGCGACGGCACCTTCAATCTGCTCGGCGCCGCGCCGGTCAGCCTGGCGGAGATCCTGCTCGGCAAGTTCCTCGGCCTGGCGGGGCTGATCGCGCTTCTCGGCCTGCTGCCGCTCGGCATGTGCGCCGGCCTCGTATTCGTCACCGACCTCGACCTCGGGCTGCTCGCGGCGGCGACGCTGGGACTCTGGCTCACGGGTCTGCTGTTCGCCGCAGTGGGAATCTTCGCGTCGAGCCTGAGCGCTCAACCGGGGCTGGCGGCGGTGGCCGCCTACGCCATCCTCGTCCTCCTGTCGGTGATCAACCGGGCCGGGAGCGCAGCGGAGCAAACGGTGACCGTCTTCGACTGGCTGTCCTGGAACGAGCACCTGTTCCGCTTCCTGCTCGGGATCGTGCGCATCAGCGATGTCCTGTACTTCCTCCTGGTGTCCGGCTTCTTCCTGGCCCTGGCGCACCGTTCCCTCGCCAATCGGCGCCTGGGCTGACCCCATGCCCGCACGCATCCGACGCGAACGACTCGAACGGCGCCTGGCCGACGGCGTGTTCTACCTGCTACTGACCGCAGCGACCCTGCTCGCCGGTTGGCTGATCGCCCGCCACGACATCTACTGGGACTGGACCGGCGGCGGCCGCAACACTCTGAGCGCCGAGAGCCTAGAGGCGCTGGCGGGACTCTCCGCTCCGTTGGACGTCACCGTTTTCCTCGATCGCGGTCATCCCCTGGCGCGGCGCAGCGAACAGTTGCTCGCCCGCTATCACAAGGCCCTACCCGATCTCGCGGTGAGGTACGTGGACCCGCAGCTCTCTCCCGAGCAGGCGCGGGCCGCGGAAGTATCCCGCTTCGGGCAGGCGGTGGTCGAGTACCGTGGTCGCCGCGAGACGCTGGACGAGCTCTCCGAGCCCGCCCTAACCGCCGCCATTGCGCGGCTGACCCGCACCCGCGTCCCCTGGGTGGTCTTCCTGGAAGGGCACGGGGAGCGCCGCTTGGACGGACAGGGCACCGTGGACCTGGGGCGCTTTGCGGCCCTCCTGCGCGGACACGGCTACCGCGTGCAGCCGCTGGACCTCGCGACCGTGCCCGAGGTCCCGGACAACACCGACCTGCTGGTGCTGTCCACCCCGCAAATCCCCCTGT
This sequence comes from uncultured Chromatiaceae bacterium, assembly GCA_964395315.1. Lineage (GTDB taxonomy): Bacteria > Pseudomonadota > Gammaproteobacteria > Chromatiales > Chromatiaceae > CAVORB01. The sequence goes on from CAYNBI010000006.1 coordinate 64,521, forward strand.
TCCCGGGGGAGGCAAAGGCCGTGGTCGGCTTCCTGGAGCGTGGCGGCAACCTGCTGTGGCTGATGGACCCGCTGGACCTCGGCGGCCTCGAGCCAGTGGCGGATTACCTCGGGATCACCCGCCTCCCCGGCGTGGTGGTGGATGCCAACGTGCGGGAGCTGAACATCGACGACCCCACCGTGGCCATGGTCGCCAGCTATCCGGATCATGCCCTCACACGGGGACTCGATGCCCCGACGCTGTTTCCCGGCGCCGGCGCCTACCTGGATCTTGCCGATCCGGCCTGGTCTTTCGACCTGCCACTGCAGACCCTGGAAAACAGCTGGAACGAGACCGGACCGGTACGCGGAGAGGTAGGCCGCGACACCGACCGCGGCGAGCTGCCCGGTCCGCTGCCCCTCGCACTTGCCCTTACGCGCCCCTCACCCAAGGGAAGCGGGGAACAACGGGTGCTGGTGCTTGGCGACGGCGACTTCCTGAGCAACGCCCATCTCGACCAGGGGGCGAACCGCGGTCTGGGGTCCCGCATTGCGCAATGGCTCACGGCTCCGGCGGGCACCTCTCCCGCCCCCGCCGGGGCGCTCGGCGACCGGGAGCTCGCGTTGACGCGGACCCAGATCCTGGTGGTGGGGGCGGTTCCTCTCGCGGTAATGCCCTTGCTCTTCGTAACCCTGGGCCTGGTCATCCGCCGGCGCCGGCAGCGGGAGTAGCCATGAGCAAACGCTGGGCCCTCAATCTGCTGCTCCTCATCCTCGTCGCCGCACTCGCGACCCTGGTTCGCCGCGAGCTAGAGGTGAGCCAGCGCATCTCGACCCTGACCGGACTCGATCCGGACCAGATCGCCGAAATCGTCCTCGACCGGCCGGGTGAGCCGGAGATGCGACTCGCCAGAACGCCGCAAGGCTGGCGCATGCAGGCCCCGTACGAGGTAACCGCGGACGCGCGACGCGTGGATCAGCTGGTGCGCATCGCCGCCACGATGGTGCACCGTACCCTCCCGAACGCCCCCGAAACGGGGAGACTCGGCACCGATCCCGGGCAGGTGCGCCTCACCCTGGACGGGCTCGAGCTGCGTGTCGGCGACACGGACCCCGTCGGCGAACGCCGTTACGTCGCGATCGGTGACCGGGTCCACCTGATCGACGACGGCTTCCAGCATCACCTGCTCGCCGCCGCGGAGGACTACGTCGCGCGCCGCCTGCTGCCGCCAGGATTCCGGCCCGCGGCCGGCACCCTGGAAGGCGAGCCACTGCCTGCCTCCGCGCTGGAGGAGCTGGGCGGCCTGAGCGCGGAGCGGGTGGAGCCTCTCGGGGAGGAGATCTCGGGGCGGCTGCTTTCCCTGGAGCCCGTCGAGGGCAGCTCTGGTCTGCGCTTTCTGATCTCCGAGGACGCCCGTGTGTGGACCCGCCTCGATCTGCGGTTGCGCTATCTGCTCGGCGAGCCGCCGTTCTGGGCGCTGGGCGAGGAGGCGCCAGCGCCTGCCGGGGAGGCCGACGTGATTCCCGCGCCGACCGAATAGGCCAGGCATGCCCGAGCTGCCCGAGGTCGAGACCACGCTGCGCGGCATCGCCCCCCACCTGGAGGGCAGGCGCATCACCGCGCTGGAGGTACGGGATCGGCGGCTGCGGCTGCCCGTTCCGGAGGGCATCGAGAAGGAGGTCGAGGGCCAGCGGATACGGGGGCTGCGCCGGCGCGGCAAATACCTACTGCTGGATCTCGAACGCGGATCACTCCTGATCCACCTGGGCATGTCGGGCAGTCTGCGGGTTCAGGCGCCGGGCACGCCCGCGCGCGCGCACGACCACATCGACCTGGTTCTGGAGGGCGGGCGCTGCCTGCGCCTGCGCGACCCCCGCCGGTTCGGCGTCTTCCTGTGGACGCCGGGGCCGGCAGAGAGCCACATCCTGCTCCGCCACCTCGGCCCGGAGCCGCTGCAGCCGGGCTTCGACGGCGACTACCTCTACGCGCGGTCCAGGGACCGGCGAGCGGCGATCAAGACCTTCATCATGGACGCGAAGGTCGTGGTGGGGGTGGGCAACATCTACGCCAGCGAGTCCCTTTACGCGGCGGGGATTCATCCGTCACGGCCCTGCAACCGCGTGGGCCGGGACCGCTACCGGCGACTCGCGGAAGCGGTCCATCAGGTACTGACGAGCGCCATCGAACAGGGTGGCACGACCTTGCGGGACTTCGTCCAGGAGGACGGCAGCCCCGGCTACTTCGCCATCTCGCTCCAGGTCTACGGACGTGCCGGCGAGCCCTGCCGGATGTGCGGCCAGCCGATCCGCCAACGGCGGATCGGGCAGCGCTCCAGCTTCTTCTGCGCGCGCTGCCAGCGCTGAGCGGCTGGCGTTCGGCTAGCCCGCTTCGCTCACCGCTCGCGTGAAGTTGCTGTTTGCGGCAGTTTTGGGATGCTGACTTGGCGTTCTGGGCGGTGCTCGTGGGGGGCGACGCGGGCTTTTTCGATGGGGAGGGAGCGAAGGTCGTCTCGAAAAGTCCGCCGACCGCTGTCGCGGCGTCCAATTCCCTGTGCACGGCGCATACCCACCCGTCGGCAGTCTAGTGGAAACCGTACGCAGCGATGTTGGTGTCGCCGAGCGAGGCGAGCTGGCGCTCAAGTACGCCGACAACCGGCGGCGGGGCGCGCAGGTTCTGCAGGACCTCTCGGAAGAGCTCCGCGTAGGGGTAGCTTTCGGAGAAGGACAGCCAGACGCGGCGCACACGGCTCCAGCTGTCGCGGGTCTGGTAGTGAAATTCCGTGAAGACGCGGCTGGCCTCGCCGCTGTCGCGATACTTGATCTGGGCTTGCACGCGGGCGTCCAGGCTCAAGGCCAGCAGGCGCTCGTTCCTGGCGAAGCCAAGGACGTAGTCAATCCCTTTGGCCTCACACCAGGCTATGATCGCCTCGCGGCAGAAACCCGAGTCGCCGCGGATGACGATCTTGGTCTGCG
>CAYNBI010000007.1:0-64540 GCA_964395315.1 uncultured Chromatiaceae bacterium
TTGGGCTGCTGGCGCTCGACGTCGTGCGCGCCCATGTAGACGACGCATTTCAGGCCGAACTTGGCGCAGACGGTCGCGGTGGCGACGCCGTGCTGGCCGGCGCCGGTCTCGGCGATGATGCGCGTCTTGCCCATGCGCCGCGCGAGCAGCGCCTGCCCGATGGTGTTGTTGACCTTGTGGGCGCCGGTGTGATTGAGGTCCTCGCGCTTGAGCAGGATCTGGGCACCCCCGAGCTCACGGCTCCAGCGTTCCGCATGGTAGATCGGAGACGGGCGGCCAACGTAATCGCGCAGGTCGGCGTCGAGCTCCGCCAGGAAGGTGTCGTCTCCCAGGTAACGTTCATAGGCCGCGCGAAGCTCACCGAGCGGATGCATGAGGGTCTCGGGGACGAACATCCCGCCGTACGGGCCGAAATGCCCGCGGGCATCCGGCAAGCGGTAGGTTCCATCAGGATTCGTCGCCATGTCTCACCTCTTGCATGAAGGCGGCCATCGCCGCCTGGTCTTTAATGCCCTTTGCCGATTCGACGCCACCGCTGACGTCGACGCCCCAGGGACGCACCCGACGGATCGCCTCCGCCACATTGCCCGGGTTCAGCCCGCCCGCCAGGACCACGCGCGACGCGAGTGGCTTTGGGATCAGGCCCCAATCGAAGCTTCGGCCCGTGCCCCCGGCGGTCCCGGGGTCGTAGGTATCCAGGAGCAAGCCCCGAGCATCCCGATAGTTGCGCTCGGCGGCGATCAGGTCGACTCCCGGACGCATCCGGATTGCTTTGATCCAAGGCCGACCAAACCCGGAGCAATAGCCCGCGGATTCGTCGCCGTGAAACTGAACGAGGTCGATCCGGACCGACGCCAGAACGGCCCTGACGTAATCCGGGTCGGCATCGACGAACAGACCCACTGCAGTGACGAAGGGCGGCAGAAGGTCGACCAGCCGGCGTGCCTGATCAATCTCCAACGATCGCGGACTTGGATCGTAGAAGACCAACCCGACCGCATCGGCCCCAAGCTCGGCTGCGGACCGCACATCGGCATCCCTGGTCAGACCGCAAATCTTAACCCGGGTTCGCTTCATTGGTGAAAATCCGTTAGAGATCGGAACGGCAACGGGGCGTTTCGAGCTGTGGGAGACCGAACCTCTTTGGGTAGTCTGCGCGTACGAAGAACAGACCCTGGGGCGGGGCGGTGACACCGCCTCGCGTTCGGTCCCGGACGTCGAGCAACTCCTGCGCCCAGGACACCGAGGCCTCGCCACGTCCGATCTTCATCAGCACGCCGGCGATGTTGCGCACCATGTGGTGCAGGAAGCCGTTGGCGCCGACATGAATCTCGATGACGTCACCGCAGCGCTCGATGGCCAGGTAGTGGACGCGCCGGACCGGGCTCTTGGCTTGACATGCGAGGGCGCGGAAGCTCGAAAAATCATGCTCCCCAACCAGCGCCTGGGCCGCTCGCCGCATGCTGTCCAGATCGAGATCTTGATGCAGCCAGACGGCGCGATCGCGCAGCAGCGCGGACCGCGTTGATCGGCACAGGATACGATAGAGATAGTGGCGCGCCGTCGCGCTGAACCTTGCGTGAAAGTCCGTCGACACCGGCACCGCCCACCGCACGCTGACATCGGGCGGCAGATTCACGTTCGTACCCAGGATCCAGGAACGGGGTGCACGGATCGCGGCGGTATCGAAATGGATCACTTGTTCCCGCGCATGCACTCCCGCGTCGGTGCGCCCCGCGCAACCGACCCTGATCGCGTGATTGGCAACCTTGGCAATCGCCTGCTCGAGGCACTCCTGGACGGTACGCGCGTGCTTCTGGATCTGCCAGCCGCGGAAGGCGCTGCCGTCGTACTCTATGCCCATCGCGAATCGGGCCGCTCCGTCCCGTTGCATCTGTCGCGGGGAATCCTCTGCGGCCCGTCGTCGTGCGCCCGTTGAGTCTGTTCCTGTTCCCAGGCCCGAGGCTTAGGACAGTTGCTCCAGCATCGCACGCGCCTCGGCACGCTGCGCCGCGTTTCCTTCCTCGATAACCTCCTCGAGAATCGCACGCGCGGCGTCGGGATCTTCCATCTCGACGTATGCACGCGCGAGGTCGATCTTGGTAGCGGCCTCGTCTGCGGGGCCTGAGTCCATTTCCCACTGGGAAGACAGGATGTCTTCCGCGGTCACAGCGTCCTGCGTAGTCGACGGGAGCTCCAGGACGCTCTCCACGGGCTGCAGGGGAATGCGTCCCGGTACCGGCTCCGACTTGCGCGTTCCGGACTCGAGTCCTTCCAGATCGGCGCTGCCGAACTCATCCAGGTCATCGAGGTTCAATTCGAGCTCAGGTGCCGCGGCGAGCGGAGGCTCGCTGGGCTCTGGCCGTCCCGACGGACGATCGTTAAACGCCAACTCTTCGATGTCCAGCTCCAGGGCATCTACTGGCCGCTCGTCCCCGCCACCGACCGAAGCTTGATCCGGCGCGGAAGACGAAACGACGTCGACCCCATCCACTTCCGAGGCGATGGGCGCCGGCTCCTGCCATGGCCCGGGCGACGCCGGTTCGGCCTCCGACAGGTCGATGACCGTGGTGCCCTGCAGCTCATTGACCATGGCAGCCAGTCGCTGCCACTGATCCGGACTGATGCGATCCCCGCCGATGCGCCTCATGTCTTCAATGATCGCCTGAAGCGCGTCGCCGTTGCGGGATCCGTAGTAGGCCTCCGCGAGCTTGGTTTTCAGATCGAGGCGCTCCGGAGATCTTTCGATCTCCTCTTTGAGCAGGGATTCGGCCTCGCGATAGCGCCCGTATGCGATGTAGACGTCGGCTTCGGAGAGGACATCGGCCTCTTCCGTCTCGTCCTCCAGGTTGCTCAGCCCGCTGTAAGGCGTCGCCAAGCGTTCGACCTGCTCGGATTCGCGCGTTCCTCCCAACGTGGAGGCGTGCGAGGACGCGGCCACCACGTCGCCGTCGGTGATCTCCCTGGAGCTCGGCTCGCGCGTAAACTCCCAGTCCAGAGATTCTCGCAGTCGTTTCCTCCTCCGCATGAGCAGCAATCCCGATGCCAGCACCAACAGCGGTACGCCCACGGCGAGCCCTAGCGTGGAGGCCGGCACGGCCTCCCAGAAGGGTCTCTCCGGCGCCTCGGCCGCCAAGGGTTGCGGGGCCGGGGGCGCATCTGCGGTCTGCGGCGGCGCCACATCAGGCTTTGCACCGCTGGTGTCCGGCGAGGTCACTGCTACCTCTGGCGGCTCGCTCGCTTCCTCCTCGATCCCTACTGGCGCCTCGTCCGTCTCCTCAGGCACCGCTGCCGGCGACTCGACGGCCTCCGCCAACTCTGCGGGCTCGGTTACTTCAGCGGGCTCGGCCAGCTCGTCTGCCGGCTCGTCGACCGCCTCCCGTAAGTCCTCGACGACCGCGGACGCCTCTTCCTCGCCAGTCACGCCGGCTGGCTCCTCCACGGCCGGTGCGGACGGCTCCTCAGACGGCCCCTCCGCCGCCTCAGCGAGAGTGAGTTCCACCTCTGCTTCCGCGCCCTGGCTCTGGAGCTCCGCCAGTTGGGCATTGCGAAGCTGCAACAGACGACGAATATCCTGCAGCTGGGTTTCCAGGGAACGGATGCGTCCGCGCAGCTCCTCGGTTTCCTGACGGGTGCTTTCTCCCGCTTCCTGCACCAGGAGCAGCTCCTGCTCGATGGCGCCAAGCTCGGGAGCCGGACCACCCTCCTCTCGTGATGCTGCCACCGGCTCTATCGGTGCTGCGGGCGGCACGGCCGCCGCGATCTTCAGCTGATCGGCTGCGTCGGCCGGCGCGGCAATGTCCGTAATCGGCTCGGTGGTGACCCGCTCCCCCCGCAGCGCCGAGCTGTACTCGCGCTGGGCCGGCGCTACGTCAAGCGCGTAGAGCTCGGCGGCCGTGGGGATCTCAAGGTACACCCCTTGCCGCAGTCGGTTGATGTCACCGCCGATGAAGGCGCTCTGATTGTTCCGGTACAGGGCCATTGCTGTCTGCGGAATGGTGGCCCCGGCGGGTGCGATTCGGCGGGCAATCCTCCACAGGCCTTCGCCCGATTTAACGGGTCCGTAGCGCAGGGGAAACGCGGACTGATCCACCCCGGAGGGCGGAGTGGCGGAAGACGATCTCGCTGCCGCCGGCATGCCTCCCGACGCCGGCTCGGCTGCGGCGACGGTCGGGGCCGGTGCACTTACCGCGGCAGGCTCGATTCGGGGTGGGGGCCTTCCGGTCGTTACCGGTGGATCGAGGAGAACGGTATATTCCTTGACCAAGCGTCCGGCGGGCGATGTGACCTCGACCAGAAAGTCGAGAAACGGTTCCCGCACCGGATCCTTGCTGGACACCCGGATCACGGGGAGCCCATCGGGGGATACCTGCGCCTTGAATCGCAGATCGTTGAGGAACTGAGATCGCTCTGCGCCGACCTTGCTGAACTCCGCTTCCGGGGCGAGGGCGACCTTAATCGTGTCGAGCTCGTCGGGTCTGACGTCGAGCAAATCGATCTCGCCGACGAATGGTTCGTTGAGCGCCGATTGGCCGCGTATTCCCCCGAGCCCCAGCGCGGCAGACATCTCCGGTACCAGGACCAGAGATACCGCGGATGCCAACAGTAATTTTCGAAACATCCTCCTCCCTCGTACGCCAGGCGACCATTCGCATACCCCAGCGGAATGCTCGGATTGGGTACCGAAGCGGGCAGCTTTTCGGTTCGCATGGAAATGCGCGGCCCATGAACCAGGTGCCGCTGGTCGGTTCGATCTTCTCATGAACCTTGGACGCCTCAGCCCGCGCACTGCCGACCGCGACGCCAGCCCTCACTTTCTGTGTATTGTTAGGTTATCCCGCATCTGGCCCGGGAACTCGGATTCTCCTACGATCGGCCTGTATCTCCGAGCTGTTGGCAAACTTTTCTAAGACTATATATTAAACCTCAGTCGACGCCAAAGATTTCCAGATCGGACCGCCTTCTTTCGACCCCCGCCCAGGCGCCGTTCGAGGCTCAACGTTCGAGCAACAACCGCAGCATGCGCCGCAGGGGCTCGGCCGCTCCCCACAGCAGCTGATCGCCGACCGTGAAGGCGTTGAGGTACTCGTCACCCAGGTTCATCTTGCGCAGCCGTCCGACCGGAATGTCCAGCGTTCCGGTGACCGCTGCCGGGGAGAGACCGGCCACAGTCGCGTCCCGCTCGTTGGGAACCACCTTCACCCAGGCGTTCGCGGCGGCGATTAGGCCCTCAATCTCGTCCATCGGCACCCGACGTCGCAGCTTGATCGTCAGTCCCTGGCTATGGCAGCGCATCGCGCCCACCCGCACGCAGGTGCCATCGACGGGAACTGGTCGTTCCGTCAGGCCAAGGATCTTGTTGGTCTCTGCGAAGCCCTTCCACTCTTCCCTGCTCTGGCCGTTTGGCAACTGGGTATCGATCCAAGGGATGAGACTGCCTGCCAGCGGCACGCCGAACCTCTGGATCGGAAATGCGATGCCTCGCATGGTGTCGGTCACCGTGCGGTCGATCTCGAGAATGGCCGAGGCCGGATCCTTGAGCAGATCGGCGGATCCCCGGTGCAGGGCGCCCATCTGCTCGATCAATTCCCGCATGTTCTGTGCACCCGCGCCGGAGGCGGCCTGGTAGGTCATGGCGCTGATCCACTCGACCAGATCCTGCTTGAATAGTCCGCCCATCGCCATGAGCATCAGGCTCACGGTGCAGTTGCCACCGATGAAGTCGCGTTTGCCAGCGGCCAGCGCCGCGTGGATCACATGACGGTTCACCGGATCGAGGATGATGACGCTGTCAGGCTCCATGCGCAGGGCGGAGGCGGCGTCGATCCAGTAGCCCTTCCAGCCCGCGGCGCGCAGCTGCCCGTAAACCTGCTTGGTGTAGTCACCGCCCTGGCAGGTGACAACCACGTCCATCCCCGAGAGGGCGTCGATATCCGTTGCATCCTGCAAGGGCTGAGCGCCTCCCCCAACGTCTGGACCGTCCTGCCCCACCTGGGAAGTGGTGAAGAACACCGACTCCCCGATGTGCTCGAAATCGCCCTCATCAAGCATCCGGCCCATGAGGACCGAACCGACCATTCCGCGCCAACCGACGAAACCCACCCGATTCATGTCTTTCTCCGCGAACCCTTGTATGTCACAGCGTCATCCGCGATAACACGGCGGATCAACCGACTTTGCCCAGCGCCGCGACCACCGCGTCGCCCATTTCGGCCGTTCCCACCTGCCGCTTGCCCAAAGACAGGATGTCCGCCGTTCGCAATCCCGCGTCGAGGACTGATGAGACCGCCCGCTCGACCCGATCGGCCGCCGCCGGTTCGCCGAGCGAGTAGCGCAGCATCATGGCCACGGACAGGATCGTGGCAAGCGGATTGGCTACCCCACGACCCGCGATGTCTGGCGCCGAGCCGTGGATCGGCTCGTACATGCCCTTGCCCTTCTCGTCCAGAGAAGCGGACGGCAACATACCGATGGAGCCGGTGAGCATGGCCGCGGCATCGGAAAGAATGTCGCCAAACATGTTGGTCGTGACCATGACGTCGAACTGCTTGGGTGCGCGCACCAGCTGCATCGCGGCGTTGTCTACGTACATGTGGTTCAACGCGACATCGGGGTACTCGGTGCCAACCTCGGTCGCCACCTCACGCCAGAGCTCGGTGCACTCGAGCACATTCGCCTTGTCGACCGAGCACACGCGCCGACCACGCTTGCGCGCGATCTCGAACGCGACCCGGCATATGCGCCTTATCTCCGACTCCGCGTAGATGAGCGTGTTGACGCCCACGCGCTCCCCGTCATCGCGGGTATGCACGCCGCGCGGCTGGCCGAAATAGATGCCACCGGTCAACTCGCGGACGATGAGGATGTCGAGGCCGGAGACCACCTCCGGCCGGAGCGTGGAAGCGTCGGCAAGCTGCGGATAAAGGATGGCCGGACGCAGGTTGGCGAACAGTCCGAGCCCTGCGCGCAGGCCGAGCAGACCTTTCTCCGGGCGCAGCTCGATGGGCAGGGCCTCCCACTTGGGACCACCCACGGCACCGAGCAGCACCGCGTCCGCCTCTCTCGCGGCCGACAGGGTCGCATCCGGAAGCGGATGACCGGCGGCGTCGATCGCCTCCCCGCCCACCAGGGCCTCATCCATTTCCACATCCACGCCGAAGAGGTCCCGCAGGCTCGCCAGAACCTTCACCGCCTCGGTAACAATCTCGGGGCCGATGCCGTCCCCGGGAAGAATCAGAATTTTCTTACTCACGCGTCAAGGTCTCCTAACGGGTCACGCAAACAGCCACGGGGCTTCCCCGCGACGGCGATCCTCATACGCGCGAATCTCGTCCACGTGCTGGAGGGTGAGCCCGATGTCGTCCAGGCCCTCGAGGAGGCAGTGCTTTCGAAACGGGTCCACGTCGAACCGGATCTCGTCCCCATCCGAAGAGACCAGGGTTTGGGCGGCGAGGTCGACGGTAAACCGGAGCGCCTCGCCCCGGGTTGCTGCCTGGAATAGTTCGTTGACAATATTTTCTCCTAATACAATCGGTAAGATTCCATTCTTAAAGCAATTATTGAAGAAAATATCGGCGAAGCTCGGGGCCAGGAGGACCCGGAAACCATAGTCCGCCAGGGCCCAGGGGGCATGCTCCCGCGAGGAGCCGCAGCCGAAATTCTCTCGCGCCAGTAGGATCTGTGCGCCCGCGTAGCGCGGATCGTTCAGGACGAAGTCCGGGTTCAGCGGCCGGCGGCTGCTGTCCTGGCCGGGTTCACCGCGGTCCAGATAGCGCCACTCGTCAAACAGGTTAGGTCCGAACCCCGTTCGCTGGATGCTCTTGAGAAACTGCTTTGGGATAATGGCGTCGGTGTCCACATTGGCCCGATCAAGGGGACAGACGACCCCCGTAAACTTGGTGAATTTCTCCATCACAGCTCTCTCACGTCAACGAAACGCCCGGCGACCGCGGCGGCCGCCGCCATGCCAGGGCTCACCAGGTGGGTGCGCCCGCCCTGACCCTGACGGCCCTCGAAGTTGCGATTGGATGTCGAGGCACAGCGCTCTCCCGGCTCCAGGCGGTCGGCGTTCATCGCCAGACACATGGAGCAGCCCGGCTCCCGCCACTCGAATCCGGCATCGCGGAAGATCGTATCCAGGCCTTCGGCCTCGGCCTGCTCCTTCACCAGCCCCGAGCCTGGAACGACCATTGCGAGCTTGATGCTCGCGGCGACCTTGCGCCCCTTGACGACCTCGGCGGCGGCCCGCAGGTCCTCGATCCGCGAGTTGGTGCAGGAGCCGATGAAGACCTTGTCCGGCCGGATGTCCTCTATCGGAGTATCCGCCTCGAGCCCCATATACTCGAGCGCGCGCCGCATGCCTGCCGCCTTCACGGGGTCGGTTTCCCGGGCGGGGTCGGGGACCCGGGCATCGACCGGCACCACCATCTCCGGCGAGGTGCCCCAGGTTACCTGAGGACGTACGGAAGCTGCGTCCAGGCGTACCACGCGGTCGAACGCCGCGCCCTCGTCGCTCACCAGCGTGCGCCAGTGATCCGCGGCGCGCTCCATGAGGTGACCCGAAGGTGCGTAGGGCCGCCCGCGCACATAATCGATCGTCTTCTCGTCCACGGCCACCAGTCCGGCGCGGGCGCCCGCTTCGATCGTCATGTTGCAGACCGTCATGCGGCCCTCGACCGACAGGGCGCGGATCGCGTCGCCGCCGAACTCGATGACGTAGCCCGTGCCGCCCGCGGTGCCGATCTCGCCAATGATGGCGAGCACGATGTCTTTGGCGGTGATGCCGCGCCCCACCTGCCCGTCCACGCTCACCAGCATCGACTTGGACTTGCGCTGCAGCAGGCACTGGGTGGCCAGCACGTGCTCGACCTCGGAGGTCCCGACGCCGAAGGCGAGGGCCCCGAAGGCGCCGTGGGTGGAGGTGTGGGAGTCGCCGCACACGATGGTCATTCCTGGCTGGGTGAAGCCCTCCTCGGGCCCAACCACGTGCACGATGCCTTGGCGCCGGTCGCCCATGGGAAACAGGGTTATGCCCAGCTCCGCGCAGTTGGCCTCGAGGGTCTCGACCTGGATCCTGGAGACTGGGTCGGCGATGCCGAGCGCCCGGTCCACCGTCGGCACGTTGTGGTCGGGGACCGCAAGATTGGCCTCCAAGCGCCACGGCTTGCGGCCGCTCAATCGCAAGCCTTCGAAGGCCTGTGGTGACGTGACCTCGTGCACCAGCTGGCGGTCTATATACAGGAGTGCGGTGCCGTCCTCGCCGTAGCGAACGACATGCTCGTCCCACAGTTTGTCGTAGAGGGTCCTGGCGACCATGACAGATGCCTCTGCACCGAGCAAAGTCGATTAGGATAGACTCGCAACAGACCAGAAGCAATCGATGACCCGGGCGAGCGCGTGGTCCCCGTAGCGGCGGCCCAGGCCGCCCATCCCGGGGGGCGGCACTCGAACATCCGCGCGGAAACTGAGCCCGGCCAGGGGTGCGAAGCCATGACCTCGGAACTGCGTTCGCCCAGCACGATCGGCGTCTATGCGGGCAAGGAGCTTGAATCGTACGGCTTTGGTCACGGGCATCCCTTCGGCCCGGACCGCCTTACGGCCTTCCGCGTCGCCCTGGACGCATCCGCGCTGGCCAGCAGGCTGCGAATGCTGCCCCCCGTCCAGGCGCGCAGCGACGAACTGCTTCGATTCCACACCAAGGATTATCTGGAGCTGGTGCGGGCGCGCTCCCACGCCGGCGAAGGATTCCTCGACGCCGGCGACACCCCCGCCTTCCCTGGCATCTACGAGGGCGCGCTCTGGGTCGTGGGAAGCGTGCTCGACGCGGTCGCCCGGATCGTGAACGGCGAGCTGCGGCGCGCCATGGTGCCGATTGCCGGTCTGCACCACGCCCGGCCGAACGCCGCCGCGGGATTCTGCGTCTTCAACGACTGCGGCATCGCCATCGAGACCCTGCGCCTCGTGCACGGCATTCATCGCATCGCATACGTCGACATCGACGCCCACCATGGCGACGGCGTTTTCTACGCCTTCGCCGAGGATCCGGAGCTCGCCATCGCCGACTTTCACGAGGACGGCCGTTACCTCTACCCCGGCACCGGGGGCGCGCTCGAGACCGGAGTTGGACCCGCCCGCGGCACCAAGCTCAACATCCCACTGCCACCGTTCGCCGGGGACCAGATTTTCTTCGAGCTCTGGCCAGTGGCCGAGCGCTTCATCGACGCCTTCCGGCCGGAGTTCATCCTGTTCCAGTGCGGAGCCGACGCCCTGGCCGGCGACCCCATCACTCACCTTCAGCTCACCAATGCGGTGCATCGGCGGGTCACCACCGCCCTGTGCCGCGCGGCGGATCGCCACTGCGCGGGACGCCTGCTCGCGTTAGGCGGCGGAGGTTACGATCGCGCCCACACGGCCCAGGCTTGGGTGGAGGTCTTGCGGGCCATGACGGAGTCTGAGATGGCTGCGAGCCCCTCGGCTGGATAAGTCAGTCGGGAGAGAAACGCGCTAGCGCGGGTTCAGCGGCCGGCTCAGGTGCCGCCGAACTTCAGCTCCGCCGGAGAGATCAGCACGTTGAAGTGCTCACACCAGATGACGACCGAACCGTAGTCTTGCAGGTCCAATCCGACCGGGAGCGAGTAGTTCTGGCTGCCCGAGAAGGCCTTGAGCCTGCCGAGGTCGACGAACATGGTCTCCTCGACCCGAGTGTCGGGAGTGACGTTCGCCTCCGGAACCAGGTAGACGTGGTATTTCGGTCCGGGACCCACCTCGAAATCGGTCTCCAGGTGCAGGAGCGTATCGTAGAGGGTCACCCCGCCCTTGCCGTAGTGGATTGGATCAGACGGGTCCGCGTGGACAAAGGACCCGGCCGCCAAGGCGGAACGATGGGCCCCCTCGGGCACTTGTTCGTTGACCTCCGGCGGCGGAAACAGAAAAGGAAAATAGAAGATGCCGGCAGCGAAACCGGCGACAGATCCGAGGATTGCCCCTGCCAGCAGCCCGACAGCCAAGCCTTTCGTACTCATCCCCTTCGTCCTATTTCTCCGCGCGTCCGCGCTCACCCCGGCATGGTTGGGAATCCCGTACGGGGTCCCATGTCGTAGCGGTCGCGGGCATACATGGGCGGTGCCTGCATGTAGACGCTGACAAGCTTGGCGAGGGACTCCAGGGCATCCATGTGGATGCGCTCGTAGCCGTGGGAGGCGTCGATGCCGAATGTGACCAGCGCGGTGCGCACGTCATTGCCTGCCTCGAGGGCGGCCGCGCTGTCGGATCGATAGTAGCGGAAAACGTCGCGCTGGTGACGAATGCCGAACTCCTGACACAGGTGGATGATGCGGTGCGTGAGGTGGTAGTCGAAGGGCCCACTCTGGTCGGCCATGGCGATGGTGACCCCGAATTCACTCGAGTTCTGGCCCGGCGCGGTCGTCCCATTGTCTATCGTGAGCATCTCCGCAACGTCCTGGTGGAGCGCCGCCGAGGCGCCCGAACCCACCTCCTCGGAGATGGTGAACAGGGGGTGGCAGTCCACCGGCAGCTGGATGCCCTGGCGCGTGACGGCCTCGATGGCGGTGAGCAGCACCGCAGCCCCAGCCTTGTCGTCCAGGTGCCGGGAGTTGATGAAGCCCGTGTCCGTGATCTCGGGCGTAGTGTCGATGGCGATAAAGTCGCCGACGTGGACCCCGAGCTTGAGCAGATCCCGCAGATTGTGCACTACCTCGTCGATGCGGAACTCGACGTGGTCCCAGCCGCCCGGTTGGTTGTCGATCTCGGGCGCGAAGGTGTGACCCGACGCCTTCATCGGCAGGATGGTGCCCCGGTGCTGGCCGATATCCGTGAACAGGGTGCCACGCGCGCCCTCCGCGAAGCGGGCGTTCCAGTGGCCCACCGCCACCAGCTGCAAGCGTCCGTTGTCCTTGAGGCCTTTGACCATGGCCCCCAGGGTGTCGATGTGAGCAACAACTGCCCGATCAGGCTGTGAGACCGCTCCCGGCAGGCTGGCGCGGATGGCGCCCCGCCGGGTGAGCTCGAAGGAGACGTCGAGGCGCTCCAGCTCCTCGCACACCAGATGCACGATCCGATCCGTATAACCGGACGGACTGGGCGTGAACAGCAGCTTCAGTAAGATATCGGTCAGGTAGCCGGTGTCGATGTCCAACAACTTCAAGGCACGCTCTCCCGGTTCGCGGTCTGGGGAAACAACAGATCTACAAAACGCTCCGCGGTCGGTTGTGGCTCATGGTTGGCGAGCCCCGGCCGCTCGTTGGCCTCGATGATGACATACTCGGGCTCGGAGACCGAAGGCACGATGAAGTCGAGTCCGGTCACCGGGATGTCCAGGGCTCGCGCCGCGGCAACCGCGTCCTCGGCGAGCGCCGGATGCAGCTCCGCGGTGACGTCGTGGATGGTCCCCCCCGTGTGCAGGTTGGCGGTCTTGCGCACCGTGAGCGACTCTCCTTCCGGCAGGATATCCCGTAGTCCGTAACCCGCCTGGCGCACACAGCGTTCGGTCTCCTCGTCGAGCGGAATCGAGCTCTCTCCCCCCGTGGCCGCCCGTCGACGCCGGCTCTGGGCCTGGATCAGGTCTCGAATCTGGTGGTGGCCGGTGCCGATGATCTGCGGCGGGCGACGCACCGCGGCGGCGACGACCGAGAAGTCGATGACCACGATGCGAAGATCCTCGCCCTTGACGTATTGCTCGAGAATCACCGTATCGCACGAGCGTCTGGCGATCATGACGGCCTTCTCCAGGGTCTCGGGATCGCGCACATCCACGCTGATGCCCGCGCCCTGCTCCCCTCGCGCCGGCTTGACCACAACGCTGCCGATGCGCGACAGAAAGGCCTCGGCCTGGTCGAGCGCCTCTACTCGCGTCTGCTCCGGCACCTTCAACCCGGAACGCTTGAGCAGCCGATGGGTGATCGCCTTGTCGTCGCAGCGGCTCATGGCCACTGCGGTTGTCAGCTCGCTCAGGCTCTCCCGGCAAACGATCCGACGTCCGCCGAGCACCAATGCAAAGTAGCCCCCCTCCGCGTCCAAAACCTCCACGCCGATCCCCCGGCGTCGGGCCTCATTGACGATGATGGTGGCATACGGGTTGAGGTCGGCCTCGGGCTGCTTGCCGATGAACAGTGGCTCGTTGAAGGCGTTTTTGTTCTTGAGCGCGAAGGCGGGTATGCGCTCGAAGCCGAGCTTTTCGTACAACCCGATCGCCTGGCCGTTGTCGTGCATCACCGAGAGGTCGAGGAAGGAGCGCCCACGGGCCAAGTAGTATTCCAACACCTGCCGCACGAGGGCCTCGCCAATACCTGGATAGGGTGCCTGGGCGTCCACCGCCAACGCCCACAGGCTCGCCCCGTTCTCCGGGTCAGCAAAGGCCGCAACATGATCCACGCCGTTGACCGCCCCGAGGATGCTGGCGTCCTGCTCGTCCTGCGCCACCCAGTAATGCAGCACCCTGGAGGCACGATGCTCCCAGATGAAGTCCGCACCCGGCGGCACCATTCTCCGGCCCACGTAAAGCCGATTGATGGCCTCGGCGTCGTCGCGGCTGTTGAGCAGGCGCACGCAGAAGCCCTTTGGCCTGCGGTTCGAGTGCTGATAGCGCTCCAGCCAGAGGCGGAAAGTGTGGGAGGGGTCCAGAAACAAGTCCTGCGGCGCGTAGGAGAGCACCACATGCGGATCCCTGAGGTAGAGGGCGACGTCCCGCTTACCGGGCCGCTCTTCCTGCAGAACCCGCGCCAGCTGGTGCAGATTACCGAAGGTCTGGCCGAACAGGAGGCGCCCCCAGCCGCAGTCTACGACCGCGTCGCATCGGGAATCCCCATTCGAGCGCTGGCCGGGTACCGAGCTGGCAACCGTCGGCGCACGAACCCGCTCGAGGCGATGATGGATGCTCTCTTTGGTGCTCATTGCAATGGATTCCTGGGTCTCGGCGTGAACCAGCGAGCCTCCGGCACCCGTCTCCGACGGCGCAGGAAGGGGTGCTTGGCATCGCCGCGGATCACGGATCGTGTCGCCGGGTGGCAGCCGCGGTCCGCATCACACGCCCTGCTCCTGCAGCCACATCTCGAGCAGCGCCAACTGCCAGAGCTTCGAGCCGCGCAGGGGGGTGATGTGCTTGTCGGGCGAGGACAGCAGCTCGTCCACGTAGTCGGACCCGAACAACGCCCTCTCGCGCGCCCGGCCCGAATGAAGCAGATCCCGGACCAGGTCCAGCACCTCGCCGCGCAAATACTTCAGCGCCGGCACCGGAAAGTAGCCCTTGGGGCGGTCGATGGCCTCCGCCGGGATCACCCTGCGGCCGACGGCCTTCAGCACGCACTTGCCCTCGTCGCACAGCTTGTACTCGTCGGGGATGCGGGCCGCCAGCTCGACCAGCTCGTGGTCGAGAAAAGGGACCCGCGCCTCCAGGCCCCAGGCCATGGTCATGTTGTCGACCCGCTTGACCGGATCGTCCACCAGCATGATCAGCTGGTCGATGCGCAGTGCCTTGTCCACCGGCGCCTCGGCTCCCGGCCGCGCGAAATGTCCCTGAATGAAGGCGCGGCTGTAGTCCTCGCCGTGGAAGCGGGGATGCACCGCGCGCCGGTACTCCTCGTGGCTGCGGTCGCAGAATGCCCGCGCGTAGTCCGCCGCCGGGTCGCCGCTGCCCACCATCGGCGGGTACCAATGATAGCCAGCGAAGACCTCGTCCGCGCCCTGGCCGCTTTGCACGACCTTGACGTGCTCGGCGACCTTCTGCGAGAGCAGGAAGAAGCCGATGGCATCGTGGCTTACCATGGGCTCCGACATGGCGCGCACGCAGTGCGGGAGCTCGGGCAGAAGCTTGGTGGCCGAGTCGACGTGGATCTTATGATGCACGGTTCCGAAGTGCTCGGCGATCAGGTCCGAGTACTGGAACTCGTCCCCGCGCTCCGCCCCCACTGTCTCGAACCCGACGGAGAAGGTGTTCAGCCCGCTCTGCCCCTGCTCGGCAAGCAGGCCGACGATGAGGCTCGAGTCCAGCCCCCCCGAGAGCAGCACGCCAACGTCTACGTCCGCCACCAATCGGCGCTTGACCGCCCGGCGGAGTGACTCGAGCACCTGGTCCTGCCAGTCCTCGAAGCCCAGCTGGCGGTCGCTGTCGGGCGTCTCGAAGCGCGGTTCCCAGTAAACGCTCTCGCGCTTTCTCCCGTCGGGCTCGATGACCCGGACGGTCGCGGGAGGAAGCTTACGCGCGCCGCGCAGAATGGTATGCGGCGCGGGAACCACGGCATGGAAATGCATGTAGTGATGCAGCGCAACCGGGTCGATATCCGTGTCGAGGCCGCCACCGGCGAGCAGTGCCGGGAGAGTGGAGGCGAAACGCAGTCCACCCGGGACGTCCGCGTAGTACAGAGGTTTGATGCCGAGCCGATCGCGGACCAGGGTGACCCGCCCGCTGTCACGCTCGGCCACCGCGAAAGCGAACATGCCGAAAAACCGCTGGACGCAATCCTCGCCCCAGGCGTGGAAGGCCTTGAGAACCACCTCGGTATCGCCGTGAGAAAAGAATCGATAGCCCCTGGCCTCCAGCTCGGCTCGCAGTTCCTGGTAGTTGTAAATGCAGCCATTGAAGGCCACCGTGAGGCCGAGCTCGCTGTCGACCATGGGCTGGCCGGAATGGGTGCTGAGGTCGATGATGCTCAGGCGCCGATGCGCAAGCGCCACGCCACCCTGCGCCCAGACACCATGACCATCGGGTCCGCGCGGGATCATGCTCGCGCTCATGGCACCCAAGGCACCGAGATCGGCCTGGGTACCGTCGAAGCGGATTTCACCGCAAAAGCCGCACATCAGGAGATCTCCTCATGGGGAACGGAATCGGCCCGCACAAACGGAGCACTAGCCAAGACGCTACGGCGCTCAGTCGGCGGGATGGCGGTGCAAAGGTTCATACTCGAGGTGGCAGTCCCAAGACGCAGAGGCGCGACGGCGCCTGCGATCAGTTTTCCGCAGCGATTCGCCAGGGCAGCGCGGACAGGGATCGGGGGGAGGGAAAACGATGATTGACGACAGGATCGATCGGCTGCATGTCTACGTGCCTTTCGTCCGCAGAATGGGGATACGAAAACAGTTTGAAGTATAAAGAATTCTTATTGCGGATTCCAGGAACAACCACCCGCGCCCGCGAAACCCAAGGGCGAAAATTCCGGTGCCGGCTTCTCTTTTTCCTCTACACCCCCATTTTCCCTGCGACGAGTAACCGCGAAACTGCGTCGCGCTTCAACACCTTGCAGCATAACCTCAGGCGCTGAACCATGTCCGAGAAGAAACAGTTGTCCCGAATCGTGTCCCACGGCCATTACGCGCCCAGCTTTGAGGCCGAGCCAGACGAAGAGGTCTATGACGAGGGCAAGGAGCGCCTGGTGCGAGCCATGCTCCAGGAGATCGGCGAGGATCCAGCGCGTGAGGGGCTTCGGCGCACCCCTCTGCGCGTCGCCAAGGCCATGGACTTCCTGACCAGCGGCTACCAGCTCTCGGCCGAGGACATCATCAAGGGGGCGGTGTTCGAGGAAGACTGTCAGGAGATGGTGATCGTGCGCGACATCGAGTTCTACTCCATGTGCGAGCATCATATGCTCCCTTTCTTCGGCCACGCCCATGTCGGGTATCTTCCCAACGGCAAGGTCGTCGGCCTGAGCAAGATCGCGCGCGTGGTCGACGTCTTCGCACGCCGGCTGCAAGTGCAGGAGCGACTAACCAGCCAAGTAGCCGATGCCCTGATGGCGCACCTAGGTGCGCACGGCGTCGCGGTGGTCATGGAGGCCAGCCACACCTGCATGATGATGCGCGGTGTCCAGAAGCAGAATAGCAGCACGGTCTCTAGCGCCATGCGCGGCACCTTCGCGGCAGACGCGCGCACTCGGGCAGAGTTCATGTCCTTTCTGCGGAAGTAGCCGGCTGGGCGGCAGAGTCTTTTCGCTTCTGCGCCCGCCAGCACACCCCAGTGGGCAGGTCAATCGGTGAATCACCCGACCACGCCTGCGTGACCGAACTCGCTGCCGAGCTCTTGCGGGAGGCGCAGCGCGCCAGTCATCGCATGAGCCTGGTGCTCGCGGGAAGCGAAGACTGGACCATGCGAACTGCAGCGGCGGCGCTGTGCGCGTCTCCAGACCGCTCCAACACCTGGTTGTCGGATCGTCCCCTCCCGGTTTCCCACCTGCCGCTCGGCGCCGGGGTCCGGCTGCTCGGCCGCGACATCGATGTACTGGTGTTCGACGCCCATTCGGGGTTCGACGCCGACAGCTTTGCCGCCGCCATTGGATCGATCCGGGGCGGCGGCCTGCTGGTGCTCCTCACGCCGCCGCTCGACCTCTGGCCGCAGCTGCCGGATCCGCAGGCGCAGCGGGTAGCCGTTTACCCGGCTACCTGGGATCAGGTATCCGGACGTTTTCTCGCGCGCTTTGCGCGAGTCTTGACGAGCTCCGCTGGCGTCACGGTCATCGCCGAGGGGCAGCCGTCGCTTCATCCGCATGCGGTGCAGCGACCGTCTCGGGTCTCCGAGAAATCGGGACCGGACGAGATGACTCCGGACCAGTCGCGGGCGGTGGACGCCATCTTCGCGACGGCTCGCGGACGGACGCGCAGGCCATTGATCCTCATCTCAGACCGCGGCCGCGGCAAGACCACGGCACTCGGTATCGCCGCCGCCGCACTCTTGGCGGAAGAGCCTGAGACCCGCATCCAGGTGACTGCCCCGCGGCGCTCGGCGGTCGACCCGCTGTTCCGGCACGCCGCCCGCCTGCTCCCAAGTGCCAGCGCGGGGAGGAACCAGATCGCTATCGGCACCTCCAGCCTGGAGTTCCGTCCCCCCGACGCGATCTGCAGAGACTACCGTCCCGCCGATCTGCTGCTTGTCGACGAGGCGGCGGGCATTCCTGCCCCCATCCTGGAGCGGTTGCTGGCGGCCTGCGGCCGCGTCGTCTTCGCCACCACGGTGCATGGCTACGAGGGTACGGGGCGAGGTTTCGAGGTCCGCTTCCGACGCCACCTGGACGTTGCGACGCCGGGCTGGAAGGCGCTGCGCTTGGAAACGCCTGTCCGCTACGCCCGCGATGACCCGCTCGAGGCATTGACCGCCCGCGCCCTGCTCCTGGACGCGGAACCGGCGCCAGACGTCGAGGTTCAAGGTGCTCGGCTGGAGGACTGCGTTTTCGAGCGTCTCGACCGGCAGGCCCTGGGCAACGACGACGCGACCCTTTCGCAGGTGTTCGGCCTGTTGCTGCTCGCGCACTACCAGACCCGACCGCTGGACCTGCGGCATCTGCTCGATGGGCCGAACATGCGAGTGTACGTCCTGCGGCGCCACCGCACCATACTTGCCACCGCGCTGGCAGCGATCGAGGGCGGGTTCGCCCCCGACCTGGCGCGCGAGATATTCGACGGCCGGCGTCGGCCACGCGGCCACCTGCTGCCCCAGACCCTGTGCGCCCACGCGGGGCTGGCCGACGCCCCCGGCCTGCGTTACGCCCGGATTGTTCGCATTGCCGTCCATCCCGCAAGCCAGGGACGGGGACTTGGCCGCCGGTTACTGGACGGCGTCGCCGCCGATGCACGGACGAGCGAACTGGAGCTCGCCGGGGCAAGCTTCGGCGCGAGCGACGATGTGCTGGACTTCTGGCTGGGCTGCGGCTTTCGTCCGGCTCACATCGGCACCTCCCGCAACGCCGCCAGTGGCGGGCACGCGGTGGTGGTCCTTCTGCCCGTGAGCCGCCGGGGAGAACACTTGCTTGAGACGGCGCGAACACGGCTTGGTGAGCGCCTGCCGATCCTGCTAGCCGGTCCCCTGCGCGACCTCGATACCAGCGTCACCGCCAGTCTGCTCGCAAGTGGCTGTGCTCCGCCCCGGGAACCCGCGCCCCATGTGCTCGAGGAGACCGCTGCCTTCGCCTTCGCTCAGCGCCCATTCGAGGCCGCCCTCCCACCCCTGGCACAACTGATCTGCTCGCGCCCAGGCGTCCTGCTCGCGGATGGTCTACTGACGGTCAGCGAGCGCGACGCCCTGATCGCGATGACGCTCCAACACCACCCCATAGGAGAGGTCGCCGAGATGACGGGGGTCAATGGCCGGGCAGGCGTGGTCTCGCTGCTGCGCCAGGCGGCCGCCAAGATCCTCGATCCGCACCGAGCGGCGAACCGGGAGATCAGCCGCGAAGGGGGCTGAAGCCGGCATCGAATCGCCTCAGGCGTTATTGCACGAATCCTTTTCTTCCCCGGCAGACGAGGGATCCCGCGGCTCGGAGTGCTCCTCGTCCGCGTCGGGGAACCGCCGCCGATCCACCGCGTCCTCGTCCATCAGGATGCGGTGCGCGTCCCCATCCAGATCATCGTACTGGCCGCTGCGGGCTGCCCAGAACAGCACGCCGACGGCGACCAGTCCGAGGACGAGCATGCCGGGAATGAGGCCGTAGATGACTTCCATGGGTTGTCGTCAGGCTGTTCGGTGGTGTCGGCCGCCGCGAAACAGGCCGCGGATGCGGGCGGAATTCCCGATGACGGCGAGCGAGCTCAAGGGCATCGACACCGCCGCGACCAGCGGCGTGACCAAGGCCGCCATCGCGAGCGGCACCATGATCAAATTATAGGTAATGGAGATGCCGATATTCTGGCGTATGGTGCTGAGCGTGCGGCGCGACAGAGCCGCGGCCTGCCGGACGTCCGCGAGGTCCCCGCGCATGAGCACGATGTCCGCGCTGGCGATGGAGACGTCGGTCCCGCTGCCGATGGCGATGCCCACGTCCGCTCTCACCAAGGCGGGCGCGTCATTCACACCGTCCCCCACCATCGCCACCCGTCCGCCGTCGCGCTGCAATCCGGCGATCACGCGATCCTTGTCCTCGGGCAGGACCTCTGCGATCACCTCCACCCCACCTAGCAGCTCCCCGATGCGTTCCGCCGCGCCGCGACGATCACCGGTGAGCATGGTGACGCGAATGCCCTCCGCCTTCAGGGACGCGACCACCCCTCTAGCGTCATCCCGCAGACGGTCTTCGATGCCGAGCAGCAGCACCTCCATGCCGCCGATCGCCAAATGAAGCGCGCTCCCGCCGTCGCGCTCGATCTCCCGCGCGCGCTGCGCCAGGACGGGGTCACGGGAGATCCCGTTCTGCCGCAGCCATTCCGCGGTTCCGGCCACCACGGGCTCGCCATCGACCCGGCCGAGAATACCGAGACCGGGCCGGATCTTGACCTCCTCCACCCGTCGCTCCCCCACGGCCAGCTTTAGCGCGCGGCAGAGATCCAGCACCGCCGAGGCAACCGGGTGCTCGGAGAAGCGTTCCAGGGCGCCGACCAGGGCGAGCTGTGCGCGCTCTCGGTCACCCAGATCATCTTGCGCCAATCGGGGGGGGTCATCCGAGTCGACGATCGGCCCCGGGCCGTCGGTCTCGTGGGCTGGCCCAGATGGGAAGACGCGCGTTACCGCGGGTCGGCCTTCGGTCAGGGTCCCGGTCTTGTCGAACACGATATGATCGATAGTCGATAGGCGCTCCAACACCCCGCCGTTTTTGACCAGGATCCCATGCCTGGCGCCAAGACCGGAGGCGACGGCGATGGCCATGGGGGTGGCCAGACCGAAGGCACAGGGACAGGTGATGATGAGGACCGCGGTGGCGGCCATGAGCGCCGTCTCGAAGTCGCTTCGTACCCACCACAGGAAGGTCAGCGTCGCCAACGCCAGCGTCACCGCCACGAACCAGGGCACCACCCGATCGGCGAGGCACTGAATGGGTGCCTTACTGGACTGGGCGTCCTCTACCAGCTTGATGATGCGTCCGAGGGCGGTGTCCCTCAGCAGCCCCACCACCTGCAGGCGCAGGGCGCCCGGCCCGTTGAGCGTGCCGGCGGACACGGGGTCTCCCCCTCTCTTGTGCACCGGATCCGACTCCCCGGTGAGCATGGATTCGTCAATCGTGCTCTCGCCATCCAGGATCCTGCCGTCCACCGGGATCTTCTCGCCCGGGCGCACCAGGACAGTTTCTCCCGGCTTGACCGCGCGGATGGGCACGATCACCTCCTCTCCGGCACGCATGACGGTTGCCACCTTGGGCTGCAGGTCGAGCAATCGCTGCGTGGAGGCCACCGCCTGCCGTTTCGAGGCTGCCTCCAGGAAGCGCCCGACGAGAATAACGAACAGGAAGTTGACCACCGTGTCCCAGTACACCTCTCCGCTGCCGGTGACTGTGACGTAGAGCGAGTAGAGGTAGGTGATGGATGCGCCGATGGCGATCGGCAGGTCCATCCCCAGATGCAGGCTGCGCAGCCCCGACCATGCACCCCGGTAAAAGGGGTAGCCGGAATACAGCAGCGTCGGCGTGGCGATGGCGAACCCGATCCAGTGGAACATGCCTCGGAACTCGCCCTGGTCCGCGCCGCTGTAGAGGGCGATCGAGATCCAGAGCAGGTTCATCATGGCAAACCCGGCGAATGCCATGCGATACAGCAGACGGCGGTTCTCGCGCTGGAGAGAGCCTTCCGCCGCATCTGGGTCGAAGGGCACGGCGGCGTAGCCGATGTCCCCGAGACGCCGAAGCGCCTGGGAAAGCTTGAGGCGTCCGTTGTCCCACTTGAGCCTGAGGCGGCGCCCCGTGAGGTTCACCCGCGCCTCTTCCACACCCGGCATCGCCTGCAGGCTGTTCTCGATCAGCCAGACGCAGGCGGCGCAGTGAATGCCCTCCACCAGCAGGTTGATCTCGCGGGTCTCACCCAGGGCGTCGACGAACTCCTCTTGGACCTCGTCGATGTCGTAGAGGGCAAGATCTTTCGGGGGCTCCGGTGGCGGTCCGAGGATCTCGCCCTCGGGCGTCCGCTTGTAGAAGCCTTCGAGGCCTGCGGCGAAGATGGCCTCGCACACTGATTTGCATCCAGTGCAGCAGAAATCCCGCTGCCGACCCTCGATGGCCGCGCCAATCCGTGAGGACGCGGCTAACGGCAGTCCGCAGTGGAAGCAGCGGCTCGCAGTCCGCGTTTCAGCGGCCGCGTCTTCCGCGGCAGACAGGACCTGCGGCTCGACCACGTCTCAAGGACGCTTCACGCTTAGGCGTTTGCCCAGGTTGTACTCTTGTTCTCCGCTCTTGACCGCGATCAGGGTGTCCCAGACCCCGATCAGCGGGAAGGTCACCTCCGCCAGGTAGCGCCCCTTACCCTCCTCGGTCATGGCGAGGCTGAAGTCCTGGGAGGCGTCCGCCGGACGATAGGCAAAGAAGTCGACGCCCTCGGGGACCACCGGTTGTCCGGCACGGTCGACCAGGAAGAAGCGGATCGCCGTGGGCGCGCCCACTAGGATCTCCGCGGGTATATCCGCGCGCATCTCCCATCCGGGATCCTTGGCCATCGCCGAGACCATGGTCCGCTCGTAGTGCTGCCCCCGCTCGTAGTAATCCTCCACCACGAGGCCCGGATTGGTCGCGATTGCGAGATAGACCATGGTCAGGTTGACGCCGAGCACCACGACGACGAGAGCGATCCATGCGATCACCCAGGGGCTGCGCCAGGCGGATACCGGCTTGCGCTGTTCTGCTGCGATAGGAACCATTCTCGTCATTACCTCTACAATGAAACGGGCGGGCTGGAAACCAGCCCGCCCGCCGGTCAGCCGATTGACACTAGCGCCTCGGACCGATGAAGACGCTCTCCCTGTCGGTACGTACAACATCCCCCGACGCCCGTGGCCCCTCGACGTGGAAGGTGATCGGGATATGCTCCTCGGCGAGGTCCTTGCGCGGTATCCGCACGAACACCGTCGCCGGCGAGACGAAACCGTGCTTGGCCGTAATCGCATCCTCCGCGCCCACCAGTTCAAGGCTCTCGGGTCCCCCGGACACGCTGATGCGCAGGGAGACATCTTCGTTCAGCTTGTTCAGCATCTTCAGCGTGTACTTGTTCTGGATCGAGCCGTCGCTGAGGGTGACAAACAGCGGCGCGCGCTCGTGCAGCACCTTGAGCTCAACCGGCGCCAGGGACGTCAGCCCGTAGAGGATACCCGAAAGCGCGGCCACCAGGATCGCCGCGTAGACCCAGACCCTCGGCCGCAGCAGGAGCGCCTTGGTGGGCTTGCCCTCGAGCTCGTCGAGAGAGGCGTAGCGGACAAGCCCCTTCGGCCGGCCGATTTTTTCCATCACCGCGTCACAAGCGTCAATGCACAGCGCGCAGGTGATGCAACCTTCCTGCTGGCCATGCCGGATGTCGATGCCGGTGGGGCATACCGCGACACACTGCCTGCAATCGATGCAGTCGCCGGTGGTCCGATTCTCCTCCTTCTCGCCCTTTTTCATCCTCCCGCGCGGCTCGCCTCTGCCGATATCGTAGGTGGGCAGCAGCGTTGTACGATCGACCATCACCCCCTGGATGCGCGCGTACGGGCACAGCCAGAAGCAGGTCTGCTCCCGCAGGAAGCCGGCGAGTCCGTAGGTACCAGCCGTGAACAAGGCCACGGTCACGTAGACCGCCGAGTTCGATTCCCCTCGGAAGAAGGCCGTCCAAAGGGTCGGCGCGTCGGTGAACCAGGCGACGAAGCTCATGCCCGTGACGAAACCGATCACAAGCCAGATCAGGTGCTTGAGCGCCTTGATTCGGAACTTTCGCAAATCCAACGGGGCGGCGTCGAGTTTCCTCCGCGCCGGGGGCTGCCCCTCCAGCTTTTCCTCGATCCAGGTATAGACATCGGTCCACACGGTCTGAAAACAGAAATAGCCGCACCAGACCCGTCCCACAAGCGCGGTGGCGACGGCGAGGAGGATGGCGAAGAACAGCAACAACAGGGACAGCATCCAGAAGTCCTGGGGGATGACGGTCACGCCGAAGATGTGGTATTGGCGGTTGGGGATGTCCCAAAGAATCGCCTGTCTGCCGTCCCAGCGCAAATAGGGACCCAGGAAGAATATCAGCCAGACCGAGGCCCCGAGCCACTTGAGGGTCCGCCACTTCCCCGCAAGCCGTTTGGCGTGGATGGTTTCCCCACCCGTGTTGACGTGCCAATGATCGGCCTCAGCGTAGAGGGCGTCGACGGCGACGCTGTTTTTTTCGACTTTCGTGTTGCTCACGGACGAACTCCCGAGGCTGCGTTGGCGACGTCCGGCAACCGCGAGCGGCATCACAACCAGCCAGCGAGCGACGTCTAGACTAGCCGCACAATTTAACCTAACCCACGCCCTTGGACATTGCGCATTCGCAATCGTAACTGGATGATTTCTGTTGAATTCTTTATGGTTTTTCTACCCGACGGCACAGGATCACAGGCTAACGTCGAAGGCCGCGCGCTCAGACGCGCGCCGCTTCGGCGTTGGCAAGAAAACACTTTTCGGGGAGTTGTCGTCAAGGACACAAAAAAAGGGGGATGACTCATCCCCCTTCCCATCAGCGCATTGGCCGATCGTCCGTCATTGTTGGTGCTTGTGGGTCTCGGCGTCGCGATTCATCAGGGCCACCACCTTAAAGCCCAGAAAGACAACGATGATGATCGCGATCACGATCATGGCGATCGACATCAGGGTAACCAGGTCCCAAGTCAGGAAGTTCATGGTCTCCTCCTATCCTCAACGTCTTCCGTCGGGCGGCGGACGCCGCCCGCCGTAATTGCGCTCGGCGGTCCGTTACTGACCACCACCTAGCTGGTGCACGTAGACCGTCAGTTTCTTGATCTCCTGCTCGTCAAGCTTGCCGGTGGTGCCGAAGCCGGGCATCACGGCATCGCGGCTACCCTCGACGTCCTGATTCACCCCGTACAGGATAGTGTGCTTGGCGCTCTCGTAGCCGCCCGGCTCGAAGCGCCAGATTCCGTCTCGCAGGTTGGCTGCACCAACCGTCGCCAGCACCTCTCCGTTGGGACCCCGCGCCAGCACGCCGTCGGCCTCGGGACCGTGGCAGGCGTTGCAGCCCTTGGTGTTATAGAGGTTCCAACCCTCTTGGCTGCCGCCCTCACCGCCGGTTTCGCTCATCTCGACGACCCAGTTGGCCAAGGTATCGACCTCCTGCTCGGTCAGAATGTCCTTGTGCGCGGTCATGGCCCCCTTGCGTCCGACCTGGATGGTTTCCGTGATCTTTGCCAGGGATCCGCCGTAGAGCCAGTCGTCATCAGCCAGGACCGGAAAGCCCGGATTGCCCTGTCCGCCGCTGCCATGGCAGGCCGAGCAGTAGTCCCCGAACAACACCTTGGCCGAAGCCAGCGTGTACTGGGTCAGACCGGGGTCGGCTAGGATCGCCTCCGCCGACATGGTCTTGAGCTGGTCCTCGTACTGGGCGCGCACGGCCTGCACCTGCTCCAGGCCCTGTTCGTACTCCTGCATCTGCGTCCACCCCATGATGCCCTTGGTGTAACCGGTCGCCGTTGGCCACATGGGGTACAGGATCGCATAGCCGATCCACCAGAGAATCGAGGCCCAGAACGCGATCATCCACCAACGCGGGGGCGGATTCCTCAGCTCCCGCAGATTATCGTCCCAGAAATGACCGGTGTTGTTCTCACCGGGAAAGGGATTATTTTCCGCCATTTTTCTCTCCAGTATCTTGGTCGTCCTCTTCGAACGGGATGAATCGCTTTGATTCCAGCTTCTCCCGGTTCTTGGGACGGAAAACTTGGAAATACGCCACGATCATGAGGACGAAGATGACGACGGTGAGGATCGTGCCGATCCAGTCGTTCGTCGTCATCGCACCCCAATCGGTGTGGAAGTATTCCTTCAGGCTACTCACGGTAAACCTTGGTCTCGTCCAACGCCGCCATGGTGCCCAAGACCTGCAGATAGGCCACCAGCGCGTCCATGTCGGTCTTGCCCTCGAGCAATGCAGGCGCGGCCTCGATATCCGCGTCCGCGTATGGCACGCCGATCATGCGCATACCTTCCATGTGCGCCTGGATGGTCGAGGCACTTGGCCCATTCTTGTCCAGCCAGGGATAGTTGGGCATGACGGATTCCGGAACCACCGAACGCGGGGCGCGGAGGTGGGCGCGGTGCCACTCGTCGGAATACTTGCCGCCGACCCGGGCCATATCCGGACCCGTGCGCTTGGAGCCCCACTGGAACGGGTGATCGAACATGGACTCCGATGCCAGGGAGTAGTGTCCGTAACGCTCCTTTTCGTCACGGAACGGACGGATCATCTGGGAGTGGCAGGTGTAGCAACCCTCCCGCTGGTAGATGTCGCGGCCAGCGAGCTCAAGCGCCGTGTAGGGACGGACTCCGTCGCCCGGCTTCCAGTTCCACTGCTGTTTTCCGTTCTCGTCGACCGTAACGATAGGCGCAGAGCCCGGGGCATCATGGTTCCATACGAGCTCGGGGTACTTGTTGTGCTCGAAGGTGTTCTTCAAATAGAAGAGCGGCACGATCTCCACGAGACCGCCGACGGACAGGGCCAGCGCCAGCACCGTAAGCAGCGGCACGATGCTGATTTCCATCCACTCCTGGAAGTTCTTGGGTTTGCGTTTTTCAGCCATTTCTTGACCCTCCTCAGGCGGTTGCGGCCACGGTGCGGGCCTGCGCGAGGCTACCGCTGGAGATCGACTTACGCACCGTCATCAGTATGTTGAAGAGCATGACGATGGCGCCGAACAGGAAGATGGCGCCTCCGATGGCTCGCATCGCGTAGTAGGGATGCATGGCGTCGACTGACTCAACGAAGGTGTAGGCCAGGGTGCCGTACTCGTCATAGGCCCTCCACATCAGGCCCTGCATGATGCCGGACACCCACATGGCGACGATGTAGACCACGGTGCCGATGGTGGCGGTCCAGAAGTGGAAGTTGACCAGCTTCTCGGAGTACATCTCCGTGTGATACAGCCGAGTCATCAAGTGGTAGATGGCACCGATCGAGATGCCGGCCACCCAGCCGAGGGCGCCGGAGTGCACGTGGCCCACGGTCCAGTCGGTGTAGTGGGACAGGGCGTTGACCGTCTTGAGGGACATGACCGGGCCTTCGAAGGTGGACATGGCGTAGAAGGCCAACGCGATGATGAGGAAGCGCAGCACGTAGTCGGTACGCAGCTTATCCCAGGCCCCGGAAAGGGTCATCATACCGTTCACCGCGCCGCCCCAGGAGGGAATGATCATGGCGATAGACACTGCGGCGCCGAGAGACCCGGTCCAGTCGGGCAGGGCCGTGTACTGCAGGTGGTGGGCGCCGAGCCAGACATAGCCGAACATCAGGGCCCAGAAGTGAATGACCGACAGACGGTAGGAGTAGACGGGCCGGTTGGCCTGCTTAGGCACGAAGTAGTACATGATGCCCAGAAAGCCGGCGGTGAGATAGAAGCCCACGGCGTTGTGGCCCCACCACCACTGGATCATGGCGTCCTGCACGCCGGAGAAGACGGAGTAGGACTTGAACAGCCCCACCGGGATGGCAAGGCTGTTGACGACGTGCAGGTAGACGATCATCACCATCATGCCAAGGAAGAACCAGTTCGACACATAGATGTGCGAAGTCTTGCGAACGGCGATGGTCATGATGAAATTGAAGGTGAAGGCCAGCCAGACCACCGCGATCAGGATATCGATGGGCCACTCCAGCTCCGCGTACTCCTTGGCCTGGGTAAAGCCCAGCGGCAGGGTGATGACGGCCAACACGATGATGGCGTTCCATCCCCAAAACACGAACCAAGCCAGCTTGTCGCTCCACAGCCGAACCCCACAGGTGCGCTGGACGGTGTAGAAGGCGGTTGCCATCAGGGTACAGCCGCCGAAGGCGAAGATGACCGCGTTGGTGTGGACCGGACGCAGACGCCCGAACGAGATGTAGGGGCTGTCAAAATTCAGGAATGGCCAGGCCAGCTCCGACGCGATATAAACCCCGACAAGGGCGCCAACCACGAGGTAGACGACCGCCATGATGGTGAACCAGCGTACAACGTCAAAGTTGTACTTCTGTTCGAGTCCAGCTTCCATAAACCCTCCCCGAAATGACTGGGAAAACGATGCAGGTGAGCGGCATTCCCGCCTGATTTTTGAAGGACCGTATCCGTCGGCACAACCCTAGCAATGAGACTGGTTTCGACCTGCAAAGTCAAGATCGGCGCGGGCTATTGCGCACCCGGATGGGGGGTATGCCCCACCGTTTCTTGATCTAGATCAGTCGATTTCCGGAGGGGTTGCGGCGACTAGCGGCCACACGGCACGCCATTGGGCTGGTCATCAATCATTGGGGTCGGAGTTGTGCGGAAAAACCGGTGCGGGCGCCGGGCACGCAACCGCGACTGCGATCACTTGAAGAAGGCGTCCACGGAGAAGCCCTCCTTCTCCAGGATGTCGCGCAGGCGGCGCAGGGCATCCATCTGGATCTGGCGCACCCGCTCACGCGTGACGCCGAGTTCTTGCGCGACCTTTTCCAGGGTCGAGTGCTCGTACCCGTGTATGCCGAACCGGCGCTCCACTACCTCGCGCTGCTTGTCGTTGAGCTTTCCGAGCCAGTGGTCCAGATTCGACTGGATGTCCTGATCCTGAATCTTGTCGGCCGGATCGTCGGCGGTGTCGTCCTGCAGCATGTCGACCAGCGGTTTGTCGGCGTCCTTGCCGTAGGGTGTATCGACCGAGGCGATGTGCTCGTTAAGCCCGAGCATCCGCTTAACCTCGCCTATGGGTCTTTCCAGCAACCCGGCGATGTCCTCCGTCGTCGGCTCCCGATCGAGGTTTTGCGCAAGGCGCCGCGCCGCCTTGAGATAGACGTTGATCTCCTTGACTACGTGGATGGGCAAACGGACGGTGCGCGTCTGGTTCATGATCGCGCGTTCGATGGTCTGGCGGATCCACCAGGTCGCATAGGTCGAGAAGCGGAAGCCGCGCTCTGGATCGAACTTTTCCACTGCCCTGATCAATCCGAGGTTGCCCTCTTCGATGAGATCAAGCAGCGGCAGACCGCGGTTGAGGTAACGGCGCGCGATCTTCACCACCAAGCGCAGGTTGCTCACGATCATGCGCTGGCGAGCCGCGTTGTCACCCTGTTGCGCCAGGCGCGCGAAGTACACCTCCTCCTCGGCGGTCAGCAGCTTCGAGCCACCGATCTCGTTGAGGTAGAGCCGTGTCGCGTCGAAATCCCCTTCGTCGGCGTAACGGCCGCGCAGCGGGCTTGCGGGGAGTTGGGAATCCGCGTCCGAATCCAGGCACTGCTCGTCCCCTTCGGCTTCGTTGCCGACCGAATCCGGCGACTCATCGAGCTCACCGGCAAGCAGCGCCAGCTCTTCGGTGTCTACATCCGTCCCCGAGTCTGGATCCTCGCGCTCGTTGGTGGTCGCCATTCAGTTCCTCTCCGCAGCGAGGCGGCGCTGACACTCACCGTCGTGCGCCTACCGGCCCTGCGGGTCAATGGGTTCCAGGTAGATACTTCAAAGGATCCTCAGCGATCCCGTTCTTGCGGATCTCGAAATGGAGAAGGTAATCTCCGTTCGCGGCCTTCCCGACCTCCGCCACGCCTTGGCCCCGTTTAACGCTCTGCCCCTCGGATACCAAGAGGCGGCGGTTGAAGCCGTATGCGCTCAGATAGTTTTTGTCGTGCTTAACGATAATAAGGTTTCCGTATCCTTTCAGTCCACTTCCGCTGTAGACGACGGTACCGCTCCCCGCAGCTCTTACCTGCTGACCCGCGCGCCCTGAGATCCTGATGCCTTGACGCGTGCGGTCGCCGCGGCGGAACCCCTGGACCACCTTGCCCTTGAGCGGCCACTGCCAGTTCACGCTCGATCCGGATTTCTTGTTGGTGCTCGCCTGCGAGACAGCACCGGCAACCTTCGGCTTTGCGGTAGAAGCCTTAGGACTGGACGGAGCAGCCGTCCGGGATGAGGCGCCGGTGGTCTTCGGCCGGGGTTTGGTGGCGGTCACCTTGTCGCCCTGACCCTGCGGGGGCTCGACGCGGATCAGCCTTCCCGCGTAGATGCGGTAAGGCGGCGGAATCCTGTTCCACTGCGCCAGGGA
Organism: uncultured Chromatiaceae bacterium; assembly: GCA_964395315.1. Lineage (GTDB taxonomy): Bacteria > Pseudomonadota > Gammaproteobacteria > Chromatiales > Chromatiaceae > CAVORB01. The sequence continues at coordinate 29,916 of CAYNBI010000007.1, forward strand.
CTTGAAGTCGATGCCTCTGTGAAAGGCGATCGAGTAGAGGGTATCGCCGTCGCGGATGCGATATTGGCCGGCCGGCACCGAACCCGAGCCATCCCTGCTGTCGACCGGAGCGGGCTCCCTGGTGCCGCACCCGACGAGCTGCAGTTGCGCGCCGAGTAACGCGAGCAGGAAAAGGACCAACGCAACGCGACGAGACCATCGCCCCGGCGCATTCCAGGCGCGCACCCGCTGGCCGTGAAACAGTGACCGATGGGCCTGACGCGCAAGCACCGTCGTGGTACTACCTCAGCAGCAAAATAAGCACGGCCAGCAACACCATGATCCAGCCAATGCGGTCCACGTAATCTCGCAGTACGCCTTCCATCCGCTCGCCACCCCAGGCCATGAGGGCGGCCACCAGAAAGAACCGGGCCCCGCGACCGACAACGGAGGCGATGACGAAGGGGACCAGCGCCATGTGCAGCACGCCTGCGGAGATCGTGAAGAGCTTGTAGGGTATCGGTGAGAAGCCGGCGATAAAGATCGCCCACACCCCCCATTCCTGAAACCACGCCTCGGTGGCCGCGAAAGGCTCCGCATAGCGCCCCCCCTCGACCACCAATGGCTCTATAAGACCGAAAAAGAAATGGCCGATGGCATAACCCAGCAGCCCCCCGAGCACCGACGCCAGGGTCGTGAGGGAGGCGAACCACCAAGCCTGTCTCGGTTGGGCCATGCTCATGGGTGCGAGCATGACGTCCGGCGGAATGGGGAAGAACGAGGATTCCGCGAAGCTCAGACCACCGAGGTACCACGGCGCGTGTTGATGGCGCGACCATCGCATCACCCGATCGTACATGGCCGAGAATATTCCCATCAGGCAACGCCTCCGAGTAGCGGCACGAATGTCACCGGCTCGAGAATCTCGTGTGTGTATCCGGTGTCGGTGCGGACGACCCGCACCAGGACCTGCTGACTGCCACGCCCGATAGGGAGCACCATGCAGCCGCCAGGTACCAGCTGATTGACCAATATCCGGGGAATCCCCTGCGGGGCCGCAGTAACGATAATCGCGCCGAATGGGGCGTACTCCGACCAGCCCTGCCCGCCGTCCGCGTGACGCAGACGCACGTTACGCAGCTTGAGGTTCCGCAGCCGACTTCTTGCCTTTTGCAGCAGTGCGTCCACCCGCTCGATGCTGTACACCCGCCGCACCAGCGACGCCAGGACGGCAGTCTGGAAACCAGAGCCGGTGCCGATCTCGAGCACCGTGTCCGGCCTGCCCCGCTCCAACAGGGCCGCGCTCATGCGAGCAACGGTGTAGGGTTGCGAGATCGTCTGGCCGTGACCGATGGGCAGGGCCGAGTCCTCATAAGCGCGGCTCGCGAGGGCCTCGTCGACGAACAGGTGGCGCGGCAAGCGGCGCATCGCCTCCAGCACCGCAGGGTCCCGGATTCCCGCCTCCGCGAGACGCTGGACCAGGCGCTCGCGCGTCCGCGCGGAGGTCATCCCGATCCCCTGCTGCAGGGCGTCCGCCACTAACGGCAACCCTCCAGCCAGTGACCGAGCGGGTCGAGAGAGCTGTAGCGCGTCAGATCGACCTGTAGCGGGGTGACCGAAACAAAGCCGTTGCGCAGGGCGTGGAAATCGGTCCCCGGCCCCGCGTCCTGCTCCGGTCCCGCCGGGCCGACCCAGTAGACGGTCCGCCCGCGGGGATCGGTGGCAGGCGTGACCGGCTCGGCCTTGTGGCGATGGCCGAGCCGGGTCGCCGCGAAACCCTGCAGCTCATCGAACGGCAGGTCCGGGACGTTCACGTTGAGAATGACGTTTGGGCCGAAGGCACCGCGATCCAGATTCGCGACCAGGCGGGTGACCACCCGCGCCGCCGTGTCCAGATGCCGCGGCTCGAAAGCATCGATCGATACCGCCATCGCGGGCAATCCGAGAAACCGCCCCTCTGTCGCGGCCGCGACGGTTCCCGAATAGATCACGTCGTCGCCCAGATTCGGGCCATGGTTGATCCCGGCCACCACCATGTCCGGTTCCTGCTCCAGGAGTCCGGTGATGGCGAGATGGACGCAGTCGGTCGGCGTGCCCTCGACCCGAAAAAACCCATCTTCCAGCCGTTGCGCGCGGATCGGTACGGTGAGGGTCAAAGAGTTACTGGCGCCACTGCGGTCGCGATCCGGTGCCACGACGGTCACCTCCCCCACCTGCGCAAGCGCCTGCGCGAGCACCCGCAGCCCAGGCGACTGGTAACCGTCATCGTTGCTGATCAGGATTCTCATCGGAAAAATGTGACCGGGAGACGCGCCGTGTCCGCCCGAAACAACCGCCACTCGCTGACAAGGATGCTTTCTCGATGCCCGCTCGCCTGCCACTCCGCGGGCGTTGGCGGCTAGGTTCGCTCAATCCCGAGATCATATCTGGAATCCTCCGCGCTGGACACCTCAAGGCGCGGAACCAAAGGGCCGCTGATATACTCCGAGGCATGGGCGCGTCCGCGGCCGGACCCCGGCCACCCGCAAGGCGCTTGTGCTATAGCTACGGCCACAGCGATGACGCGCTGGCTCCCTGCTAGACACCGGACTCGTGCGCGAGAACCCCAGTGACCAAGCCCCTCGACGACGCGGATAACAGCCTCTTTCGGGAATCGGTCGCTGACGCCGAGCCCATGGAGCTCGATCAGGCCGAGCCCTTCCGGCGGCGACCGCCGCCGCGTCCGATCCAACAACCCGCGAGTTATGATCAGGAGCAGGGGCGCGCCGCCCTCTCCGAGACCGAGGTGGAGTGCCACGATTTCCTGGAGTTCGCCCGCCCGGGAGTGCAGAAACGGCTATTCGCCGATCTCCAGCGGGGATATCTGGAGGTCGACCTCGAGCTCGACCTGCACGGCCTGACCACCGACTACGCCGAACAAGTCCTCGACGCGTTCCTCGAAGATTGCGCCCGTCTGCGGGTACGCTGCGCCCGCATTATCCACGGCAAGGGATATCGCTCGAGTGACAGCCAACCGGTCCTCAAGCGGAAGGTGAACTACTGGCTGCGCCTGCGCGAGAATGTGCTCGCCTTCTGCTCGGCCACCAGACGCGACGGCGGGACAGGAGCCGTCTACGTGCTGTTGCGTAACCCGGACAAGTCCCGCCGGAATCACCGCCGACGCTGAGGGATCAGGTCCTCGGCTCGGACCAGTCGAGTAGCTCGCGCAGGAGCACCGTGGCGTAGGCGCCGGCCGGCAGGTCGAACGCCAGCTCCAGGACTTGGCCAGAAAGCGAGCTCTCGAGCTCAGCCGCGGCGACTCTCAGCGGACGGCGCTCCTGACGAAGCCCGGCGCGGGCGAGACCCATCGCCCAATCGGGGAACCGGTCGGCAACCCCGCGCTCGATAACGGCGACCTCTCCCCCGGGAAGAATCTCTCCGGCACCCCACAAGGGTCCCGACGGATGTACGTCGAACTCTCGGGTCCGGGCGAGCAGCGCCTCGTCCACCTGCTCGGCCAAAAAGTGGGAACGCGAGCCCGTAAGCTGCATGCGGTCCCCCAAGAGTGGCCGATCCCAGTCGCCGCGGTCGACCCGCGCCGCAAGCACCTCGTTGAATATCTGCGAGCGCGCGGCGGACAGCCACAGGCCGTGCAGATGGCGGCCCGCCCGGCGGACTTCGCCGGCAAACAGGGCCCGAGCGGCGAACAGGTTTCCTTCATCGTGCCCGAAACGCTGCGGACCGAAGTAGTTCGGAACACCCAGTTGCCGGATCCGCGCCAGGCGCTCTTCGACCAGCCCCCTGTCGGCATCCAGGGCGCCGATACGGAGACGGAAGCGGTTGCCGCGCAATGCCCCGCGCCGCAGCTTGCGACGGTGACGGTGGGCGGCCAGGAGCTCGACACCCTCCGCTTCGAGCGCGGCCCAGTCCGGTTCGGGGTGCCCGGCGAGGTGGACCGAGAACCACTGGGTGGTCACGGCGTAACGGTCCTTGAGCCCCGCGTAACCCACGGCGGACGCGGGTAGACCGGCGTGGGAAGCGATCCTGCGCGCCACCCACTCGGTGTTCGCGCCGGTTTTGCGCACCAGCAACAGGGCGTGCTCCCCCTCCCCGTCCGGCGGAAACCCAGCAATCTCCTCGACCACGAAATCCTGGGGCCGCTGGCGCAGAAGCCCGCGCCCCGCCACGCCGCCGTGGGCGCGGGGGAGATCTAGGAAGGAACGCCAAGGCCTGTGCGCTTCGGTAGTCATCGCGTGCGTGAACATTAATCGGGTTGGCGGGACACTGGGAACAGGGTCGATTCCAACGCGCCGAGCCGCAGGGTCGGCCCCCCGCCCCTATCGCAGCGTCGATGTGGGGCGGGGGTAGAGGAGCACGACGGCGAGCGCGGCGATCCCTTCACCGCGACCGGTAAAGCCCATTCGTTCGGTGGTGGTGGCCTTGACGTTCACGCGCTCCGGCTCGCAGCGCAGGTCCTGCGCCAGGACCCGGGACATGGCCGGCAGATAGGCCGCGAGCCGCGGCCGCTGGGCAATAATCGTGATGTCCGCGTTGCCTAGCGCGAGGCCGCGTCCACTCAGGGAATCGACTACGTTGCGCAGCAGCACGCGGCTGTCGATGCCCGCGTAGCGCGGGTCGGTATCGGGGAAATGACGCCCGATGTCCCCCAGTCCCGCGGCGCCCAGCAGAGCATCGCAGAGGGCGTGGATCGCCACGTCGCCGTCGGAGTGTGCCTCCAGTCCCTGGTCGTGCTCCACCTGCACGCCACCGAGAACCAGCGGCCGCCCAGGAGCGAAGCGGTGGGCGTCGATACCCTGGCCGATCAGCATAGCCGCCCCTGCTGCGCGAGGTAGAAGCGCGCCAGGGGTAGGTCCTCGGGGCGCGTGATCTTGATGTTGTCCGCGTGCCCTTCCACCAGCAGGGGTGCCAGACCCAGCAGCTCCACCGCGGCGGCATCGTCGGTCACCAGCTGCCCCCGCTCGAGCGCGGTTCTCAGCGCCCGGTGCAGGAGTCCGAAGCGGAAGACCTGCGGCGTGTAGGCATGCCACAGACCCTCCCGCGGGATGGTGCGGGCCACCTCGCCCCCCGCGCCGGCCTGCTTCATCGTGTCGCGCACCGGGACGCCGAGGAGCCCGCCGACGGGGTGCGTCGAAACGCTGTCCAGGAGATGGTCGAGATCCTCCGCTCGCAGGCAGGGCCGGGCGGCATCGTGCACCAGCACCCAGTCCTCCTCGCTCGCTAGCGGCGCCAGCAACTCCAGGGCGTTGAGCACCGAATGGCAACGCTCCTGGCCGCCGTCCGCCCGCATCAGGTCCGGGTGATCGGCGAGCGGCGTTGCGGACCAGTACATGTCCTCCGGGTCAAGCACCACCGCGATCCCGCGGATGTGCTCGCTGGCGAGGAAAAGCCGCAGGCAGAAATCGATCACGGGCCTGCCGCCCAGTTCGAGGTACTGCTTGGGGATCGGCGCGCCGAAGCGGCGACCGGCGCCCGCGGCCGGAACCACCGCCCAGCATCGGCACATCACGCTCACGGGGTATCCTCCCCGTCCGTTTTCTCGATGATCTGCAGGAAGACCTCGCCGTCCTTGATCATGCCCAGCTCACTGCGCGCGCGCTCCTCCAAAGCGTCAAGCCCCTCGCGCAGGTCCTGCACCTCGGCCTCGAGCGCCCCGTTTCGGGCGCGCATCTGCGCGAGCTCCTCCCTCTGCGCCGCGATCTCGCCACGCAGGGCATGCACCTCCGCCAGGCTTCCCTCGCCGACCCACAACCGATACTGAAGCCAGACCAGTGCGAGAAGCAGAAAGGCGATGAGCCAGCGCATGCCTCAGTCGTGGATACGCCCGTCAGGGTCCACCAGGGAACGAGTCTGCCAAAGGGGCGTCACAGCCAACGAAACGCGTCTGTGCCGGCGTACACGGCGTCGCTGCCCAGCTGATCCTCGATCCGCATCAGCTGGTTGTATTTGGCCACACGATCGGAGCGGGACAGAGACCCGGTCTTGATCTGCCCGGTAGCGGCGGCCACCGCCAGGTCGGCGATCGTAGTGTCCTCCGTCTCGCCGGAACGGTGTGATACGACGGCCGTGTAGCCGGCCTGATGGGCCATTGCGATCGCGTCCAATGTCTCGGTCAGGGTGCCGATCTGATTCACCTTGATCAGAATGGAGTTGGCCACGCCCCGCTCAATGCCTTCCCCGAGTATCGCGGTATTGGTCACGAACAGGTCGTCCCCGACCAGCTGGACGTCGTCACCCAAACGCTCGGTCAGAAGCTTCCAGCCGTCCCAATCGCCTTCGGCCATGCCGTCCTCGATGGTCAGGATCGGGTAACGTCGAACCCAGTCGGCGAGCAGGTCCACCATCCCCCCCGAGTCCAGGCGCCGGTTCTCGGAGGCAAGGTGGTAGAGGCTGTCCTGGTAGAACTCGGAGCTCGCTACGTCGAGTCCTAGCCAGATATCCTCGCCGGCCTTGAAGCCGGCGCTCTCGATGGCCCGCAGGATCACCTCGATCGCGGCCTCGTTGGAGGGCAAATCGGGAGCGAAACCACCCTCGTCGCCGACACCGGTGGCCAGCCCCTGGGTGCCCAGTACAGACTTGAGAGCGTGAAAGACCTCGGCGCCGTAGCGGACCGCCTCGCGCAGACTGCTGGCGCCCACGGGCAGAATCATGAATTCCTGGAAGTCAACGCTGTTGGCCGCGTGGGCACCGCCGTTGAGAATGTTCATCATGGGCACCGGGAGGCGGTACTCCCCCTTGCCGAGATAGCGATACAGCGGCAGCGCCTTTTCCTGGGCGGCGGCGTGCGCCGCGGCCAGCGACACACCCAAGAGGGCGTTCGCCCCGAGCCGCCGCTTATTGTCGGTGCCATCGAGCGCGATCATCCTGCGGTCGATGGCTTCCTGGTCGCTGACCTCCATGCCGACAAGCGCCTCGCGCAGTTCTCCCTTGATGTTGCCTATGGCCTGTAGCACGCCCTTGCCGAGGTACCTGGACTTGTCGCCGTCACGCAGCTCCAGGGCTTCCCGGGAACCGGTGGATGCGCCGGACGGGACCGCCGCTCGCCCGATGGCGCCGTCGGCGGTGAAGACATCGGCCTCGACGGTTGGATTGCCGCGGGAGTCGAGGATCTCTCTGGCACGGATGTCGACAATCTCGGACATTGGGGTACTCCTGTAATCGGGGCGTCAGCCCCAACGTTAGACGATGACGGAAGACGCTTCGGGGTCCGGGCTTGGGGCCGCCCGCAGAAACACGGTTAAGCTTGGGGGTCGGATTCCGGGAACCCGCGCGACTTCACGAGCTGGTCGATCTCCATCAGCGTCGCGAGCAGGTCGCGCAGGCGCCCGAGAGGCCACGAGTTCGGTCCGTCGCTGAGCGCCGTATCCGGGTTCGGGTGGGTCTCCACAAAGAGTCCGGAGACGCCCGCGGCCACCGCCGCCCTGGCGAGGACGGGCACGAACTCCCGTTGCCCGCCTGAGCTGTCCCCGCGCCCCCCTGGGAGCTGGACCGAGTGCGTTGCGTCGAACACCACGGGACAGCCGGTCTCGCGCATGATGGCGAGGGCACGCATGTCCGAGACCAGGTTGTTGTAGCCGAAGCTGACCCCCCGCTCGCAGACCATGATTTGTTCGTTTCCGCTCGCGCGCGCCTTCTCGACCACCCGCTTCATGTCCCAGGGCGCCAGGAACTGTCCCTTCTTGATGTTGACGGGTTTCCCCTGGGCGGCGACCGCTAGGATGAAGTTCGTCTGGCGGCACAGAAAGGCCGGTGTCTGCAGTACGTCGACCTCCGCGGCCACCTCCGCCAGCGGGGTGTCCTCGTGCACGTCGGTCAGCACCGGCACGCCGATGGTCTGGCGAACGGCGCCGAGGATCCGCAATCCCTCCTCCATGCCCGGGCCGCGAAAGCTGCCGAGAGAGGAGCGGTTGGCCTTGTCGAAGGAGGACTTGTAGACGAAGGGGATACCCAGATCGGCGGTGATCTCCTTCAGGGCGCCGGCCGTGTCCTGCGCCAGCGCCTCGCTCTCGACCACGCAAGGGCCAGCGATCAGGAACAAGGGACGGTCGAGACCGACCTCGAAATCGAGCAACCGCATCACGCCGCCTGGCTCCGCGCGCGCTTGTTGTATTTCAGGGCAGCTTGGACGAATCCACGGAAGAGCGGGTGGCCATCGCGGGGCGTGGACGTGAACTCCGGGTGGAACTGGCAGGCGATGAACCAGGGATGATCCGGAATCTCGACGATCTCCACCAGCTTGCCGTCCAGCGACCAGCCGGAAAAGCGCAGACCGGCGTCCATCAGCACGTCCAGGTAACCATTATTGAACTCGTAACGGTGGCGGTGGCGTTCCCGCACCTGTGGCCGGCCGTAGACGCTACGCGCCAGGCTCCCGGGCTCGAGGCGGCAGTTCTGGCCGCCGAGGCGCATGCTCCCACCGAGATCAGCGTCCTCGTCGCGACGCTCCACGCGGCCGTCCTCTGTCTGCCATTCGGTGATGAGCGCGATCACCGGGTGCGGCGTGGAGCCGTCGAACTCGGTGCTGTGGGCACCGGCGAGCCCGGCGACGTCCCGCGCGTATTCGATCACCGCCACCTGCATGCCGAGACAGATGCCGAGATAGGGAATGCGATTCTCGCGAGCGTAACGCACGGCCTGGATCTTGCCTTCCACGCCGCGCTCCCCGAACCCGCCGGGCACGAGGACGGCGTCGACGCCATTCAGGCAATCGGTCCCCTCGTGCTGGATCTGCTCGGAGTCGACGTAGACGATCTTGACCTTGGTGCGCGTGTGCACCCCGGCATGTCCCAAGGCCTCCGATAGGGACTTGTAGGCCTCCGTGAGGTGCATGTACTTGCCCACCATGCCGATGGTGACCTCGGTCTCCGGGTGGTCGAATCCGTCAAGCACGCGCTCCCACTCGCCGAGGTCCGCCGCTGGAACAGCGAGATCGAACTGTTGCACCACCAGATCGTCCAGGTGCTGGGTGTGCAATAGCAGCGGGATGCGGTAGATGTTGTCGGCGTCGACGGCCGAGATGACCGCCGCCTCGGGCACGTTAGTGAACAGGGCGATCTTCCTGCGTTCGTCATCCGGGATGTCTCGCTCCGCCCGGCACAGCAGGATGTCGGGCTGGATACCGATCGAACGCAGTTCCTTGACCGAGTGCTGCGTCGGTTTGGTCTTGATCTCACCGGATGTCTTGATGTACGGGACCAGGGTGAGATGCATGAAGAGCGCGTTCTCCCGCCCTTCCTCAACCCGCATCTGGCGGATGGCCTCGAGAAACGGCAGCGATTCGATGTCACCCACGGTCCCGCCGATCTCGACCATGGCAATGTCTGCCTGATCGGCGCCGAGCCGGATGCTGTGCTTGATCTCGTCGGTGATGTGGGGGATGACCTGCACGGTGCGCCCGAGGTAATCCCCGCGGCGCTCCTTGCGGATGACGCTCTCGTAGATCTGGCCGGTGGTGAAGTTGTTGTTGCGTCCCATGCGCGTGCGCAGAAAACGCTCGTAGTGTCCGAGATCGAGGTCCGTCTCGGCCCCATCGTCGGTGACATACACCTCGCCGTGCTGGAACGGGCTCATGGTGCCGGGATCCACGTTGATGTAGGGATCCAGCTTGATCATGGTCACCTTGAGCCCACGCGCCTCCAGCAAGGCGGCCAGGGAGGCGGATGCAATGCCCTTGCCGAGCGATGAAACCACACCGCCCGTGATAAAGATGTACTTGGTCATGAGGTCGGGGATTCGAGGCTAAAGGGGACCGGCCGTCTCGGTGCACAAACTACCAAATTCCCCCCTGTGCCTCAATTGACAAGCGCGGTTCATCGCGGCGACGGCCGGCGCGCGGCGATGATGGCGCCCGAGAGGGCACGCTATGGCGGAAACCCGGTGCCTGAAACCTCGGCGCTCCTTCACATTCGCGACGCGTGTGCCTATACTCCCGGGGGTTCGTGAAAGCGAATCCGTCGAGCGTACCCGCCGCTGTTCAAGCAGTCCGCGGTCGAGGTTCGTCACTGTAGAACTAGCTACTCTATTCTTGCAGGAGCGTCAGACTATGCAGAAGCTTGCCAAGATCTTGGGTGTTGCCGCCATCGCCGGCACCGCCGCGTTCTCCATGAGTTCCGCTCAGGCCTGGTGGGGCGGTGGCCCCTGGGGCGGTTATCCCGGCTCCGGCTGGGGCGGCAACGACTGGTGGAACGACATGATGGGAGATGGCTACGGCGACTTCAACATGAGCATGTCCGGCGGCGGCCGTGGCTACGGCCGCGGCTACAACCGCTGGCGCGATTACTACGGGTACGGCCCGTACGGTTGGGGCGGCGGACCTTGGGGTGGTTACCCCGGCTGGGGCGGCTACGGCGTTCCCTACGCCGCGCCCTATGCGGCCCCGGCCGCCCCGGCGGCGCCCGCGGGCGGCGAATCCAAGTAACGATTCGCCCAATGCCGCGAAAGCCGCGCCTCTGGCGCGGCTTTTTTTTTGAATGGTTGCCGATTTCGGCCCGTACATCAGCAGGCCCCTACCCTGAGAAAATCAGTGACTGGCGCGTTTTGAGAACCGCTTCGCTTGATCCAGGTCAAACGAATCTGCAGAATACGGCGAGGCAAGAGCGGAGAGCCACGTTTTGACTGAGCGCAAGGTCATTTCCTTCGAGACAATCAGGGTTGCCTGTAAGAACTGCAGCCTCGGAACCCTCTGCCTGCCGATGGGCCTGACGTCCGAAGACGTGGAGCGCCTCGACGACATCGTCAAGCGGACACGCCCTCTGCACCGCGGCGACTACCTGTTCCGCAGCGGCGAACGCTTCCGTTCCCTCTACGTCGTGAAAACGGGCTCGGTGAAGACCTATGCCCCGAGCGAGGAAGGCGGTGAACAGGTGCTCGGCTTTCATCTCCCGGGGGAGATCATCGGTCTGGATGCCATCGACAAGGAGGTGCACGCCTGTTCGGCCAAGGTGCTCGAGACGTCCGCGATCTGCGAAATCCCGTTCCAGCGCTTCGAGGAGCTCAGCGCCTCCATCGCCTCGCTGCAGCACCAGATGTACCGGCTGCTCAGCAAGGAGATCGGTCAGGACACCGAGATGCTGCTGCTCCTTGGCAAGAAGAGCGCGGAGGAACGACTCGCCGCCTTCTTGCTCAGCATGTCCAAGCGACTGCGCAAGCGCGGTCTCTGTCCCACCGACTTCTTTCTCAGCATGTCCCGCCATGAGATCGCCAACTACCTCGGACTGGCCGTGGAGACGGTAAGCAGGCTCTTCACGCGATTCCAGGACGAGGGGCTGCTCAAGGTCGACCGCAAGCACGTCGAGCTTCAGGACCTGGAGGCGCTGGAGACGATCGTCGCGGGCGCGCCGGCGGACGACCACCGACAGAACCTGACTTGATCCCCGCGGCTCCCCGCCGCTTCAGCGAAATATTACGGATTGGTGACGCGGAGACCGTCTCGCGTTACGCTTGTCGCGCGTCCGTTCGAACCATAACCAATCCGAGACCCCGCTCAGGTCGGTTGCCTCATCATGGACCGAAGGCAGAAAAGGGGGTCCATGTTCGCCTCCCGTAAGGAGTCACGATGCCCTGTCCCGCGTCGCGCGCCGCAGCTCTGACCGCCCCCTTACTCTCACCCGGCATCGCCGTAGCCGCTGAAGCGGCCAATTCCCGACTCGACTCGACTAACGACTGGGTTGGGTATGTCCGGTGGCGCTCTTCATCACGGCCTAACTGTTCCTCATGGTCAAGGAGTTCACGCATCTGTGCCAATGCAAGCCGGGGATCGTAAACGCCCACGGGCTGTTAGCCGGCCGGGACGTCCTCCAGGACGACTCTTTCGGCAAATTCGATCGACGGACTCCCCGTTGCTGTCCGTCGGGCATTGCCAACGGCTGCCCCTTTTCGGTAAGTTCCACGTGCCGAAGCAACTAAACCGACCGTACCGCATCGGTTTGGTCTCATTTTAGCCCCCTGGCCAACATGCGAAACGTCCCGATCCTGACCGTCCTGGGTTCTCTCTGGTTACTGCTCTCCGGGCACTTCACTCCGCTGCTGATCGCGCTGGGCCTGGCTTCGGTACTGCTGGTGGTCTGGTTCCTGCGGCGCATGGACCGCGTCGACCATGAGCCCATCATGCTGCGCCCGGGTCTCGGCCTGCTCGGCTACCTGTCCTGGTTGCTGTGGAGTGTCGTCAAGGCCAATATCGACCTTGCCCGGCGCATCTGGGACCCGCGGCTGCCCGTCAACCCCATCTGGGCACGACTCGACACGAGCGTTGAGACACCGGTCGAAAAAACCCTGTATGCCAACTCGATCACACTGACGCCGGGCACCCTGACCACGGACGTAAGCGACGACCACTTCGTCATCCACGCCCTCTCACAGGAGGGCGTCGACGAGCTGCGCGAAGGCGAGATGGAGCGCCGTATCCGGCGCCTCGGTCTCTGACGTGATGCTCGGCGCTGCAATCGTCGCGGTCCTGGTGACCATGGTTCTGGCCCTGATCCGGGCGTTCGAAGGACCGAGCGCTTACGATCGCATGCTGGCTGCCAACCTGTTTGGCACCAAGACCGTTCTGCTGATCGCACTGGGCGGGTACGCGCTCTCCTGGCACAGCTTTCTGGACGTCGCGCTGTTGTACGCCTTGGTCAACTTCGTCAGCACGATCGCCGTCATGCGATTCTTCGAGTACAGCGGCATACCCCACAAGCGCGGCGAAGAGGGGGATCGGCCATGACCTCGGCGATCGAGCTGCTCAGCGGCTTCTTCCTGTTGACGGGCGGGATGCTATGCATCACCGGTGCGGTGGGCCTTTTGCGGCTCCCCGATTTCTATTCGAGAGTGCACGCAGCCGGTCTGACGGAGACGCTCGCAGCGCCACTCCTGCTCGCCGGCCTGATGCTGCAGATGGAGTGGTCTCTGGATCTGTTCAAGGTGCTCGCGATTCTGATCCTGGTGCTGGCGACCAATCCGACCGCGACCCATGCAATGGCCAAGGCGGCGCTGCACGGGGGCTATCCGCCAAAGCTAGGCCGTGGCGAGAACGAAGCAGAGGGGGATGCGTCATCGAAGGCCTGATCGATGTTGTCCTGCTGGGTTTTCTGGTGCTCATCGCGCTCGCCGCGATCCGGCTCCACGACCTGTTCGCGGTGGTCATGCTGTTCGGTGTGTACAGTTTCATGACCGCGGCGTTGTTCATGGACCTGGACGCCGTGGATGTGGCCTTCACGGAGGCCGCAGTCGGCGCCGGGGTCACGACGGTGCTGATGCTCTCCAGCCTGCGCCTGACCAGCCGTTGGGAGCAGCGCCCCAAACACAGCCCGCTGCTGCCCTTGATCGTCGTCGGCGTGACCGGCGCTGCGTTGATCTACGGCATCCTGGATGCGCCGCTGCTCGGCGACCCGGATGCGCCGGTCCACCGACATGTAGCGCCGCGCTACATCGAGCAGGGGCCGTCCGAGGTAGGCATGCCGAACATGGTTACGGCGGTACTGGCCAGTTATCGCGGCTATGACACCTTCGGCGAGACCGTCGTGATCTTCACCGCCGGGCTCGCCGTCCTGCTGCTGCTGGGCATCCAGGAAAGTCCGGAAACCAGGCCCGGCCGCAGCGCGATCGGCGACCAGCTGGTGCTCCGGGTTGTGGTCAAGGTGCTCATCCCGCTGATCCTGCTGTACGCCCTGTATGTGCAGTTTCACGGCGACTTCGGTGCGGGCGGCGGGTTCCAGGCCGGGGTGATCTTCGCCACCGCCTTCATCCTATACGACCTGGTGTTCGGCGAGGGAAATGCGCGCCTGGTGGTGCCGCCGCACTGGTTGCATCGTCTCGCCGCGCTCGGCGTGCTGATCTATGGCGGCGTTGGGGTGTTTTCCCTGCTCCGCGGGCGCGCGTTTCTCGACTACTCCGTGCTGTCCCGCGACCCGGTGCACGGACAGCACCTCGGCGTCCTGCTGGTCGAGGTCGGGGTAGGCATCACGGTGTTCGCGGTCATCCTGTCGATCTTCTACGCCCTGTCGGGCCGGAGGCGCGCCTCGTGAGCGGGCTACCCGGCCTTTACAACGACTTCATTGCCATTTTCCTGATGATGGCGGGGTTCTACGTCGTCATCTCCCAGGGCAATCTGGTCAAGAAGCTGGTCGGGCTTGCCTTGTTCCAGACCTCCGTGTTCATCTTCTACATCTCGATGGGTAAAGTCGCCGACGGCCACGCGCCCATCCTGACAGACGGTGTCTCGCTGTATTCCAATCCGCTGCCTCATGTCCTGATCCTGACCGCGATCGTCGTCGGGGTGGCGACAACGGCGGTGGGTCTGGCCCTGGTCGTACGCATCAATGAGGCCTACGGCACCGTCGAGGAAGAGGAAATACAGGCACAGGACAGCGCCGCCGAATTGCGAGAGGCACCCGGCGACGAGGCGACCGGTAGGGGTACCGACACTTGAGCCTGTCGGCCCATTTGCCGGTTCTGGTCGTGGTCCTGCCGCTGCTGGCGGCGCCGCTGTGCGTGCTCGTCGACCGGGCGCCCGCCGCCTGGCTGATCGCGCTTGCGGCCGCCCTGCTTAGCCTGGCAAGCGCGGTCGGTCTGCTGCTGCAGGTCCCGGACGGCGGCGCGATCAGCTACCACCTCGGCGGCTGGGAGCCGCCCTGGGGCATCGAGTACCGGATCGACCGGCTCGGCGCGCTCGTGCTGTTGATCGTAACGGCGATGGCGACGCTGGTCATGTTGTTCGCTCGCCGCAGCGTCGAGCAGGAGATACCGGCGGAGCGCGCCGCTCGCTTCTATGCCGCGTTTATGCTGGCGCTGGCGGGACTGCTCGGCATCGTCACCACAGGGGACGCATTCAACGTCTTCGTCTTCCTGGAGATCTCGTCCCTGGCCTCCTACGCCCTGATCAGCATGGGGCGCGACCGGCGGGCCCTGAATGCCGCGTTCCAATACCTGGTCATGGGGACCATCGGTGCCACCTTCATCCTGATCGGTATCGGTTTCCTGTACATGATGACGGGTACGCTCAACATGCAGGATCTGGCGGCGCGCCTGCCCGAGGTGGCCGAGACGCGCACCGTCCGTGCGGGTTTCGCCTTCCTCACCGTCGGCATCGGCCTCAAGCTGGCGTTGTTCCCGCTGCACCTGTGGCTACCGAACGCCTATGCCTATGCGCCGTCGATCGTCAGCGCGTTCCTGGCCGCGACGGCGACGAAGGTCGCGCTGTACGTCATGTTGCGCTTCATGCTCGACATCTTCGGGGCGAATTTCGCCCTGCACGAGATGCCGTTCGACAAGATCCTGCTCGTGCTCGGCATCTTCGGCGTCCTGTCGGCCTCCCTGGTCGCGATCTACGAGGACGACGTGAAGCGCATGCTCGCCTACTCGAGCGTCGCCCAGATCGGCTACATGGTGCTGGGTATCGGCGTCGCCACGGCGGCCGGGGTCAGCGCCGGCGTGCTGCACCTATTCAACCATGCGCTGATGAAGGGGGCGCTTTTCCTCGCGCTGGGCGCGGTGGCGTACAGGCTGGGTACCGTCAGTCTGCGTGACTTCGCCGGCTTGGGCTGGCGCATGCCCTGGACCATGGGCGCGATCGTGGTCGGCGGACTGAGTCTGATCGGCGTGCCGCCGACGGTCGGCTTCATCAGCAAATGGTACCTGGTGCTCGCGGTCATGGAGCGCGGCTGGTGGCCGGTCGCGCTGATCGTGCTGGTCGGGTCGATACTTGCGCTGATCTATATCTGGCGGCTGGTGGAGGTCGCGTACTTACAGCGCCCGGCGGAGGGTGCCGCGGTGCCGAGTGAGGCGCCGCTGTCCATGCTCGCGCCGATCTGGCTCCTGGTGGGCGCCAACCTCTACTTCGGTCTGGCCACGGACCTGAGTGTGGGCAGCGCGCGCAAGATCGCGAGCCTGTTGATGGGAGGTGACGGGTGAGCACCGCGCAATTGCTGCTGCTGATCTTGCTGCTGCCGTTCGTCGCGGCGGTCGGCGTGGCGGCTGCCGGCCGTGCTCCTAACCTGCGCGAGACGGTGACCGTCCTGTCTGGCGTGCTGCTGTTCGTGCTGGTCGCCGGACTGGCCGCGACCGTCAGCTGGGATGACGCGCCGCGCCTGGTGCTGGCGGAACCGATCGACGGCTTGGCGCTGGCGCTGTCCCCGGAGCCCCTGGGTATGCTCTTCGCGCTGGTCGCCAGCTTCCTGTGGCCGGTGACGTCGGTCTATGCGATCGGCTACATGCGCGCCCACCACGAGGCGAACCAGACGCGCTTCTATGCGGCGTTCGCGGTGTCGATCGGTGCCGCCATGGGCATCGCGCTGGCGGCCAATATGTTCACGCTGTTCGTGTTCTATGAGCTGCTGACGGTCGCCACCTATCCGCTGGTGACGCACGCCGGAACCGATGCGGCGCGGCGCGCCGGCCGCGTCTATCTCGGGCTGCTCATGGGCACCTCGATCCTGTTCCTGCTGCTGGCCATGATCTGGACCTGGGCGCTCACCGGCACGCTCGAGTTCACGCCCGGCGGCGTGTTCGGCGATGAGAACGGCCTCGTGCTCGGCACATTGCTGGTGCTGTACGTGATC
Organism: uncultured Chromatiaceae bacterium; assembly: GCA_964395315.1. GTDB lineage: Bacteria > Pseudomonadota > Gammaproteobacteria > Chromatiales > Chromatiaceae > CAVORB01. The sequence goes on from CAYNBI010000007.1 coordinate 46,433, forward strand.
GGGACCGGCAAGGCGGCGCTGATGCCGTTCCACCGCTGGTTGCCCGCCGCGATGGTCGCGCCGACCCCGGTTTCGGCATTGCTGCACGCCGTGGCGGTGGTCAAGGCCGGCGTGTTCACCATCCTCAAGGTCGCCGTCTACCTGTTCGGCGTCGACACGGTCGCCGATCTCGCCGCCGCCGACTGGCTGGCCGCGCTCGCGGCGCTGACCATTCTGATCGGCTCGCTGGTCGCGATGACCAAGGACAATCTCAAGGCGCGACTGGCCTATTCGACCATCAGCCAGCTCAGCTACATCGTGCTCGGGGCCATGCTCGGAGTTGCCGCCGGGGTCGTCGGCGGGGGCATGCATATCGTCATGCACGCCTTCGGCAAGATCACGCTGTTTTTCTGCGCCGGGGCCATCCTGGTCGCGGCCCACAAGACCCGCGTGAGCGAGCTCGACGGACTCGGCCGTACCATGCCGCTGACCATGATAGCGTTCCTGATCGGCGCCCTCTCGATCGTCGGCCTGCCACCGTTCGGCGGCACCTGGAGCAAGTGGTGGCTGGTGCAGGGTACCCTGGATACGGGGGCGTGGATGCTCACCGCGGTGCTGCTGATCAGCTCGCTTCTGAATATCGCCTACCTGGTGGTCATTCCGGTTCGCGGCTTCTTCGCCGCGCCGGCGGCGCCCTCCAGCGGTCTGAGCGAGGCTCCGCTGCCGAGCCTGCTGGCGATCGGCATCACGGCGGCCGGCTGTATCGTTCTGTTTCTCTGGCCCGACCCCCTGTACAGGCTGGTCGGCGAGGTGTTGCGATGAACGGCGACGGCAAACGCTACCTGTTCGACAACCCGCGCAACGTTCGGCGCGTGGTGCTCGGGCTCACCTGGACCTGCGGGCTGCTGCTCGCCCTGGAGCTGGTCGTGCATCGCCACCTGTCCCATCCCTGGGAGGCATTGTTCGGGTTTTACGCCCTGTACGGCTTCGTGGCCTGCGTCTTGCTGGTCCTGCTGGCCGCCGAGATGCGCAAGCTGGTCATGCGCGACGACGACTACTACGAGCGCGACGGCACGGGTGAGGACGCGCGGTCGCGGGGGGACGAGGATGTTTGAGTGGTGGCCCGCGCTTTGGCTGTTCGCCGGCGCCGCCCTTGCGCCGCTGCTCGGCCGGAGACTGCGGGCCGCGATCATGCTGAGCGCGCCCCTGCTCGGCGCCTACGGGTTGTACCAGTTGGCTCCGGGGAGCACGGTCGCCGTCGAGCTGTTCAGCTACGAGCTCACCCCCGTCCGGGTCGACGATCTGTCGCTGCTGTTCGGTTATTTGTTCCACCTGGCCGCCTTTATCGGCGTCCTGTTCGCCCTGCACGTCAGGGACCGGCTGCAGGACGTGGCCGCCCTGGCCTATGCCGGCAGTGCGGTCGGAGCGGTGTTCGCGGGCGATCTGCTCACCCTGTTCGTGTACTGGGAACTGCTGGCCCTCACGTCGGCGGCGCTGGTGTTCGCACGCCGCAGCGAGCGCGCGCAGGCCTCGGGCATGCGCTATCTCCTCATGCAGGTAGGCTCGGGGGTGCTGTTGCTGGCCGGCGCCCTGGTCTACGCCTCCGCCACCGGCGGTCTGGGATTCGACTACATAGGTCTCGATGCACCCGGCGGATGGCTCATCTTCCTCGCGTTCGGCATCAAGAGCGCCTTCCCCTTCCTGCACGGCTGGCTGATCGACGCCTATCCGGAGTCGACCCCGACAGGGACCGTTTTTCTCAGCGCCTTCACGACCAAGGTGGCGATCTATGCTCTGGCGCGCGGTTATCCTGGCACCGAGCTGCTGGTCTACATCGGCGCCCTGATGACCTGCTTTCCGATCTTCTACGCCGTGATCGAGAACGACCTGCGGCGCGTGCTCGCCTACAGCCTGATCAACCAGCTCGGCTTCATGGTGGTCGGTATCGGCATCGGCACCGAGCTGGCCCTGAACGGCGCCGTGGCGCACGCGTTCAACGACGTGATCTTCAAGGGTCTGCTGATGATGAGCATGGGCGCGGTGCTGCACGTCACGGGCGAGATGCGCGGCTCCGAGCTGGGCGGCCTGTACAAGAAGATGCCGAAAACCACGATCCTGTGCATGGTGGGCGCCGCGTCGATCTCCGCATTCCCGCTGTTCAGCGGCTTCGTCAGCAAGTCGATGGTGGTCAGCGCCGCCATCGAAGAGGGGTATTCATTCGTCTGGCTGGCACTGTTGTTCGCATCGGCGGGCGTATTCCACCACGCCGGCATCAAGATTCCGTTCTTCGCCTTCTTCGCCCACGACTCCCGTTTCGTCGCGACCGCGCACGAGCCTCCCCCCAACATGCTGATCGCGATGACGATCGCCGCACTGCTCTGCATCGGTATCGGCACCTTCCCGGGGATGCTCTACGCTCTGCTGCCATACAACACGGGTTACTCGCCCTACGATGTCACCCACGTTCTGGCGCAGCTGCAGCTGTTGGCGTTCTCCGCGCTGGCCTTCACCTGGCTCAAGCTCGCCGGAATCTATCCGCCCGAACTCAAGTCCGTGAACCTCGACAGCGACTGGCTCTACCGGCGGCTGGTACCGGATTTTCTCCATGCGGCGCTGGCAAAGCTGGCACCGCTCGACCGCGCGCTGCGTCGGCAGGGTCAGATGCTGATCGACTGGGGTCTGCGCGGCCTGGCCCGCCATCATGGCTCGTACAGCGTTTTGGCCGGGACCTGGCCGACCGGCAGCATGGTGCTGTGGGTCGCGGCGCTGCTCGGCATATCACTGCTGTTCTACTATCTGTAGCCAGGCGCCTTAGGAATAGGAACCGGTTACGACCGTCGCCCGTTGCGGCGAAAAGGGCGAACTACGGCGAAGTCCAGACCTGAACGCGTCATCCAGGATCCAGCCCCGATGGTCCTGTCGACCGGCAGCGACCAGATATCTGACGAATCTTGGGCATGGCTCCTGCGAACTTCGGGATTGACCCTGTCGGAGGGCATGTCCGCCTTCGTCGGACACCTGAAGCGGACGCCGGCCACCGCGTTGAGCTACGCGGCCAGCATCGCGGTGCACATGATCGTCAACCAATCCATGTTCTGAGGGGGCAGGCGGCCGAGCCAGCCTGTTCGCACCCCGTTTAAGGCTCGGTGGTCGCCAGCCACAAGCACCCGCCACCGCTCGCCTTGTCGATGGCGGCGAGGCGCGATTGGTGGGCGGCTAGCTCATCCGCCGTTGCCCGCACCACCCGCAGCGCGACGGGGCTCTCCCGCGAGAGGCGTCTGACCGGCTCGCGTGGCTGATCGCGACCGGTTTGGCCCTGGGTGCCGAGAAACAGGCTTACCTGCCCTCCCGTCATCGCGAGATAGACGTCAGCGAGAATCTCCGCGTCCAACAAGGCGCCGTGCAGATTCCGCTGGGAGTTGTCCACGTCGTAGCGCTTGCACAGGGCGTCGAGACTGTTGCGCTGGCCGGGGTGCAGCGCCCGCGCCATGGCCAAGGTATCCGTCACCGTGCACAGGTCTGTGACGCGACACCCGTCGGCTCGCCACAAGCCGAGCTCGTGGTCGAGGAACCCGAGGTCAAACGGGGCGTTGTGGATGATCAGCTCGGCGCCCCGGATATAGCCCAGAAAGTCCTCCGCGACGTCCGCGAAGCGTGGCTTGTCACGCAAGAACCCGTCGGTGATGCCGTGGACCTGCACCGCGCCAGGATCGATCTCCCGATCCGGCTGCAGATACTGATGGAAGTTCTTGCGGGTTAGCCGGCGATCGACGAGCTCGACGCAGCCGATTTCGATAATGCGGTGCCCCTCGGAAGGCTCCAGACCCGTGGTCTCCGTATCCAGTACGATCTGTCTCACGGACGGTTCCTCAACCTGGTATTCCCCGGTTGGCCAGTTGGTCGGCGCGCTCGTTCTCCGGGTGACCGCTGTGTCCGCGCACCCAGTGCCAATCCACCCGATGCTCGCCCAGGGCCCGGTCGAGCCGCTCCCAGAGCTCCCGGTTCTTAACCGGTTTGCGCTCCGCCGTGCGCCAGCCGTTGCGGCGCCAGCGCGCCATCCATTCCGTGACGCCCCGTTTCACGTACTGTGAATCCGTGGTCAGCCGCACCCGGCTCGGCCGCTTGAGGGTCTCGAGGGCCGCGATAACGGCCATCAGTTCCATGCGATTGTTCGTCGTCTGGGGCTCGCCGCCGCAAAGCTCCTTCTCGTGCTCCCCGTAACGCAACAGCGCGCCCCAGCCCCCGGGACCGGGGTTGCCCTTGCAGGCGCCGTCGGTAAAGATCTCGACCGCATCAGGCACCGCTCGTCCCCCGCGCTGTCGGCTCGACCGCACCGCCCGGGAGCACCGCACGACGGGGCTTCCACTGAGGCTTTAACGGCGTCAAGGTCGACACGCGCTTGACGGCGCGAATGGCATAGACCCCCCCGAGCAGAGGCCAGAATCGCTTCCCGGCCGAGTCGAGCAGAGACCGCTCCTCCAACAGCGCGCGCCGCCAGGGCGGGCGAAACATCATCATCTCCTGCATCTCGACGTCGAAGCCGAGAAGAGAAAGCCAATCGCAGACCCGGTAAGGACTCAGGAACGACCCGCACCAGGGGACACGCCCCCGAACAGGGGGCACCAAGCGCCGAAGCCCCCACAGGCTGAGGGAGTTGAAGCCCATCACCACCACCCGCCCCTCGGGGATCAGTACCCGCTCGGCCTCCCGCAAGACCTGCCGGGCGTCGGCGGCGAAATCCAGTGTATGCGGTAGGAACACGGCGTCCACGCTGTCGGAGGAGACGGGCATCCGATCCGGCTCGCACACCACCTGAGAACCCAGGGTCAGCGCTTGCTCTGCGACCGGCAACAGAATGCGATACCGGATTCGGCTGCTGCTCAGGGCCTCACTGAATCCGCTGCCCATGCCTACCTGGAGCAGGTAGTACCCAAAGGTGTCTCGCAGCATGCGCTCCAGGCAGGATTCCTCCAACCCCGCCAATTCGATCCCGAGGGGCGATCGGTACCATTCCTCCAAGCGCAACAGGGGCTGGGAGTCCATTGCGCAGCGGCTCATGCTATGCAACCGGTAGCCGCATCATCGCGAACCCCGCCAATCGCCGCCGACATCCGAGGATCAACACGGCTCCGAAGTCGCCGACTCTCGGGGTGGCAAGCGCCGAGCGCGTCGTTCAAGGCAGAATCTCGATTGGCGTTCCATCGGAGGTATAGGTCCAGATCTCATCGATCGCGAAATCCGAAACGGCGATACATCCCTGCGTCCAGTCCTCCCCGCTGATGATCTCCTGGAGCTCCCGGTAGCGGTTGGGCCTGGGCTGACCGTGAATCATGATCATCCCGCCGGGATCCAGGCCCTTTCCGCGCGCCCGCAGCTGATCGCTGGCGTTGGGATAGGAGATGTGGAGCGACTTGCGGAACTTGCTCTTGGGGTTTCTCCAGTCGAGGTAGTAACGCCCTTCCGGCGTCCGCCCGTCGCCCTGACGCTCCTTGTGCCCCTCGGGGCTGGTGCCCAGCGAGATCTTGTAGCTGCGGAAGGGTTTGTCCCCTTGCACCAGGTAGAGCCGCCGCTCCGCCTTCTTCACCACGACCTTGTCGGCGAAGAGACGGTCGTATGCCTTCCGTTCGGCCGGAGTCACCTCCCGCGCGTCTTTCCTGGTCAGGATGTCCGGCATAAAGGACATCGCCGGCAGCGGCGGGCTCGCAGCCAGCGTGACAAGCAAGGGAACGAGCAGGAAGAGCGGGCGCGACATGGCAGTCAGGATTCGGGCTTCGAGGAACGCCCGTCATTCTAATGGAGAGGCGGTTGGCAAAACCAGTTGCCAGCCGCCCCGTGCACCAGGATTCTTCCCCTGCGCCCAGGGGATGCTCAGGTGAGGGCCGATGCGACTTACAGCTTCGCCGCTCTGGGTGGTTGCCGCCCCACGCTGGGCGCCATGGGCCAAGCGCTCACCCCGCCAAGCCACTCTTTCGCGCGCGCCGCCAGTGGCGCAGACTGCGGCAAGCTACGATAGATCGATTGCGTGGGCTTTCAGCGACGCCATATCAACCACCTCGAGGGCACGGGCGTGGGTCGCCCGCAACGCCACGCGAGGTGCGCATCCGGCGTCAAGGGCCTCCTTCCAGCGCGCCGCGCACAAACACCAGCGGTCGCCGGGCTTGAGGCCCGCGAAGCCGAGATGCGGCGCCGGCGTAGTCAGGTCGTTGCCGCGTGACCGGCTGAACTCCAGGAACTCTGCCGTCACCACGGCGCAAACGGTATGGGAACCGATGTCCTCCGGACCCGTCTCGCAAGCTCCGCTACGGGTGAAGCCGGTCATCGGGTCCGTGGAGCACAGCTCCAGGGCCTCCCCGAGCACGTTATTCGCGTCACTCATTCCGCCTTTCCCAACTCATCCGCAAGGTTTCTCGATATCGGCCCACGTCCTAGACGGTCAGCATGGAGAACTGATCCTCCACCCAGTGCGCATCCGGCTCAGCCAGAACTACGCTTTGGGGCTCGGCCGGCAGGGTGAGCTCGTACTGCAGCACATCCTCCGCCGTCGACATCCGCAGGACACCGCCATGATGCCAGGCAATCAGGTAGGCGGCGAGCAAGTCCGGCTGCTCGCCGCCAGCGGCAGGGTCATCGGATGAGGGTTGCGCCCCGGCGACGGACGTGGCCGGAGAAACCGTTATTTCGGCGTCGCCCTCGTCGTTGGTGGAAAGACGAGCCGTACCTGACTCACCCGCGAGCCGGGCCAGGGTTGCGAACAGGCTCGCCAACAGGTCGCGCCGCCCCGCCACCTCGACGGAATCCCCCTGCACCGCAAGCCCCGCCTCTGCCGCCAGCCTCCCCAGCTGCACCCGATCCGGGAACCCCGGCTCCACCGCCTGATCGATGGCACGCAGGCCGCGATGCGCCTTCATCAGCCTCAGGGTCGCGGTGACCTCCTGTCCCCATAGCTCCAGGTCCGCGGGATCCATGTCGCGGTCCGGGGAGTTGGTCAGGTCGTCACGCAGCCAGGCCGCGACCGCGTGGGGCGCGTACCGCAGGTGCTCAAGCCCGGCCGCTATTCCCAGCAATCCCCGTAATCGATCGCTCTGATCCATGCGCTGACGCACGCTGAACTTCTCCGCCATCAGGACATCACGCTCCTGGCGCAAGAAAAAGAAGTCCATGGCGTGGCGCAGTTCCACCCGCAGTCCCTGAATGTCCCAGGGCTTGGTCACATAACGGAGGATCTCGCCCCGATTCACGGCCGTGATCGCATCGTCCAGGTCGGAGTAGGCCGTGGTCAGGATACGCACGATCGCCGGCCAGTGCTCTCTGACTTGCTTGAGCAGGTCCACGCCCTGCTGGCCTGGCATGCGCTGATCCGTGATCAGCACCCCGATCTCATCCCCCTCCCGCTCGAGGACCTGAAGCGCCTCTCCCACGCTGCCGGCGGTGAGCACGCGAAAGTCGTTGCCGTAGGCCATGCGAAAGTACTTTCTCGCCTTGTCCTCGTCGTCCACGAATAAGACGGCATAGGATGTCTCAGTCTGACCACGCGTCATGTTTGTCGTCTCCGGCCCGTCTTTACCCTTGCGTCTGGTCGAGGGTGGGAAAAATCAGCTCCAGCTCGGTATATTCCCCGTCGCTGGATCGGCACTCGATGCTGCCGCCGAAGGCATTCATCACCCTGCGGCAGAAGGGCAGCCCCATTCCGGTCCCGCGCCCCGGGCCCTTGCCGCTGTAGAACTCATCGAACACGTGGGGCAATACCTGCGGCGAGATCCCGGTTCCGGTATCCCGGACGTACAGCCGGTGATTGCGGGATCCCGGCTCCAAATGCAAACGAATTTCACCTTTACCTGCCATATCAATGGCATAGAGCGCGTTCTTGATCAAATTAAAGATCACATAGCTGAAGAGCAGCTCGGATCCCTTCACCTCGAAGTCATCGCCCTCGACCCTCACCAGGGTCTCTTCTCCCGCGCTGAAGGGGTAGCTGCTCAGCGCCTCGTCAAGACACTTCCTGACGGAGAAGACAACGAAGTCGCTGCGGTCCTCCGCGTCTTCGGCGGCGTTCATGAGCAGAAGCCGGGTCAGCATGTTGGTGCGATCGACCAGGGATAGGACCATTCCCGGTGTCGTTTCGAGCAGATCCAGCAAGGACTCCGGGATGACGTCTGCCGTGCCCAGCGCACGCTCCCGGCGATAGGTCTTCAACAGCTCCGGCAGGTACTCCTTCATGCTACTGACAGCGGTGTGGATGGTCGCGAGCGGTGTGCTGAGCTCATGGGCGATGTGCGAGGCCAGAGACATGATCGTGCGCCGGCGCGCCTGCAGCAGCTCCTGCTCGTGGCAACGACGCCGATACAGCTCCATCGCCGCGTGAAGCTCTTCGCGCAAGGCCTCCACGTCCCACGGCTTGAGAATATAGCGATGAATTTCGCCCCGATTGACCGCTGCCACGGCGTCATGCAGGTCCGCATAGGCAGTCGTGAGCACCCGCACGATCTGCGGATAACGGGCCTTCACCCGGTCGAGCAATTGAACCCCGGTCTCCACCGGCATGCGCTGATCGCTGATCAGAACCCCGATCCGCTCGGACTCCTCTGCGAGCAGCGCCTCCGCATCGGCAACGCTCTGGGCGGTGAGAATCTGAAAGTCGCCGCTGAATGCACGCAGGAAATACTTCAAGCTCTGCGGCTCGTCATCTACGTACAAGACCGCGGGCCGCGCCCCGATTGCAGCTACAGGGATCTGGTCCGACGGCAGAATTTTCTGTCCGATGTCCATAGTCCGCTCGCATTCCCCCCGGAAACTGGGAGGCACTTGTTGGTAAAGGGGATCTGCGAACTACCAGTACCAGATCCTTTTCTACTTGTTTTTGACTTTCTACACGGATTCTGGGTTCTTTCGCGAACGACGTCCAGATCGCTTGAACTCGCCCCGGTTCCCGCTCTCAACACACCCCGTTCTCTACCGGAAGATCGAACACCAGCTCCGAGCCCTCCCCGGGCCTGCTCGTCGCGCGCAGCCGCCCCCCATGGTTGGCGACGATCGTATGGCAGATGCTGAGCCCGAGCCCCATGCCCTGGCCCACGTCCCGTGTGGTAAAGAAGGGGTCGAAGATCCGCCCGAGCGTCTTCTCGTCCATGCCAATACCGTTGTCCGCGACGCCAACCAGGAACCGCCCATCCTGCACTGCCCCAGTCACCCGGATCTCCCCCTTGCGCCCGTCAGCCACGGCCTGGATCGCCTTGGCTGAGTTGGCGAACAGGTTGACCAGGACCTGCGTGATGTGGCTCTTGGAGCCCAACACCGAACCGTCGGTCGGCAGCTCGATCTTGACATCGATTCCCCTGAGCTCGTGAGAGGTGAAGCGCAACGCGCTTTCGAGAACCTCGGAGAACTGAAAGCGCAGTTGTGTCTCCGCTTCCGATGGATAGGCGAAGGCGCGCAGGTCGCTCACGATGGCGCGAATGCGCTGCATACCCTCATCGATGTCACCGATCACCTCGCTCAGCAGCTCGCTCTCGCGCACGTTGGCGTCGGCGCGGATGAGCTGCAACGCGGTGAGGCTGTAGTTCAGCGGATTGTTGATTTCATGCAGAAGACCGGCGGCCAGGCTTCCCAGGGCATTGAGCTTTTCGCTGTGGATGAGCTGCGCCTGGGTTTGCTTGAGCTCGCTGAGCGTCGCCTCCAGCCGCTTGTTGCGCTCCGCCAAATCGCGCTCCAGCACCGCGGACGTCCGCAGGTTGCGCAACCGTGTCTTGACCTCCACGCTGCTGAACGGCTTGGTCAGGAAGTCATCCGCACCATGATTCAGGGCCGTGATCTTCGCCTGCTCATCGACCCGGGCCGTGAGGAGCATGATCTTGGGTCCTGGCAGGATTGCGGCCTCTCGGATGCGGCTGCAAACCTCCAAGCCGTCCATCTCCGGCAGCATCAGGTCCAAGAGGACGAGATCCGGCGCCTGCTCCAAGGCGCGCTGCAGGCCCTCCGTGCCAGTGCGTGCCTGGAGTACGCGATACTCCGCCCCCAAGATGTCGACCAAGTAGCGACGCATGTCCGGCTCGTCCTCGACGACCAGCAGCGTTGGCCGTTTCACATCCGTCACTTCCACATCCGCGGGCAGATCCGGCCCTTCGACTTCCAGGCCGCCTCTCTGCTCGGCCAGACGATGAAGACGCTCCAACTCATCCTCCTCTCGGTCTCGTGCGGTCGGCTCCGCAATTTGCTGCTCGCCACGCTGTTGTGCCGCCAGCGGCAGTCTCACGGTCATGCAGGTTCCCCTACCGGGCGCGCTGTCGACTTGTACAACTCCACCCATGAGCTCCGTCAACTCCTTGACCAGCGCCAAACCCAATCCGGTCCCGCGAAAGCGCCGCGTACTCGAGCCATCTACCTGGTGGAACCGATCGAAAATATGCGCCTGCTCCTCGTGTGGAATCCCGATCCCGGTATCTGTCACCTGAATTTCTGCTTGTTGTTCCAATGCCCGGCATCCAATCGTTACCCTCCCCCGCTTGTCCGTGAATTTGATCGCATTGTTCAGGAGATTGACGAGTATCTTCTCCAACGCTCTCACATCCGCCTCGATGACAACCTGATGAGAATCGAGGTTGCGCACCAGCTCGATCTCCTTCGTCTGCGCCAAATGGTCCATGCTGTCGACCAGTCCTCTCACCAAGCCCGTCAGCTCCACTGGTACCGACTCCAATCTCTCTTTTCCCTCCTCCATCCGAATGACGTCGAGGAGGTCGTTGACCAGCTTTAGCAAACGAAACGAGTTGTCCCTCACCACCGCAAGACGGGACGCTACCGAATCAGGGAGACGATAGCCGCCCTCGAGCATTTCCTGAACCGGCGCAAGAATCAAAGTGAGGGGGGTTCGAAGCTCATGGCTTACGTTTGCAAAGAAATGCGTCTTCTGGCGATTCAGCTCATCCAGCTCCGCATTTCGCTGCTCGAGCTCGAAACTGAGGGAAAACTCGTTTCTTCGCCGCTGCTCGAAGAAAAAGCTCGACGCGGTTGCGATCACGGCCGTGCTCACCAGGAAAAAAGCGTTGACATAAAACTGCTGCGCGAAGAACGGACTGCTCGCAAGGGTGCAGGCCAGGCCGTATAGAATGAGTGTGGCCAGGCTGAACAAAAAAGTTTCCAGCAGCACAGTCGGCAGGAAGAAACCCATGCCGATCAGAGCAATGTTCATTCCCGCATAGTAGCTGGAGCTTGAACCCTCGGTGACCGCGATCATGTAGGCCAGCATCAACTGTATTAGAGAGTAGCCGGCGATCGTCAACTCCTTCACATACGCCGGAAACAGTTTCACGCCGATCATCGCGAGCGCGCCGACGACCATCGTAACGGTGTTGCGCAACAAGAAGAAAAAGTAAAAGTGATCGGGATAAACCAGGTAGTCGAGAACTGCGAAACCGGGAACCAGGGTGACAGCGAGCCAAGCGGAGTATACGGAGAACCGGAGCCATTGAGCCTGCCTGTGTTCGGCGTATGCCTTCAGAAACTCAGGCGAGTCGTTCGGTTCTTTTTGCAATCTTCCGAACCTCAAGGCAAAGATTCACTCCAGTATCGTCGGTGAATGTCCGCTTATTCACAACACCTGGAATCATTTCCTCCATTTGGTCTTCGTTCCTGTATACCAAATACCACTCTGCCTGATGCTCGAGCAGGAATCTGTTCATGGTGCGCTCGTGCATGTTCGTGACCAACAGCACGCCACCCTCCTTCAACCAACTGTAAAAAAGACGCACCAGCCTGGAACAGACCTTGTCCGACAAGTAGTCGAACAAACCCGCACAGTAGACGAAATCGTATTTGGTCTTGATTCTGTCATTGTGCCCCAGTGTCGCGGACTTCAAGAGAGAATGAACGGATTCGTGTATGAATCTGACCCTCGGCTCATTTCCAGATTGCGAGATTGCTTCGGCTACTTTCTGCCGGGCGTGATCGAGCGTCTCGTCGTTGAAGTCGAGCAAATCGATCTCAGCGATGTTCGAGAGCGAACTCTCCCGCGTGAACCGCTGCACCTCGACCGCGGGCCCGCAGCCGATACTGATCGCACTAAACCCCTCTGTGGCTTTCGCACGCTCTCCCGCCAACTCGACCAAATAGTCCTGCAGCAGCTTGACCCGGTTTTTCACACAGGTGGCGATGGGCAAGGTGGTGTAGGCCGCGTTTACGATCTTCGCATACAGATTCTGACCCTCGGGAACACCCCGGTGAATCATGTTCATCATCTCGTAGTCCCCGGCATAGCCGAGGGGCTTGCTCAATGTGCGGTATGGGTAGGGTGCAGTCATGATCAGCGGATGCAGTTCTTGCTGAACCAGCATCTTGTGCACACCGATATCAGCTTCTCCAACCTTCTGCGCCTCTGCCTCAAAGTGCCGGTTGAGATCCGCGAGCCTCGACAAGATGGGCGCGGCGAACTGAAGCAAGCCGTCATAGGAATTTAGGCGTACCCGCAGCCTTTCGGAGCAAGCGACCTCGACCTCCTCCAACCACCGATTCAGATCGGACAGGAATGAGCGAAGCTCTCCTACCGCGACCCTGTAGCCGTAACGGATCTTCACCGACGCGGCCGCGTCGACAACGAACCGCTCCGCGTCCTTGCGGATCTGGGCAACGTCCTCCCTGAGATCGGGAATGGTCGTCCAGGGGTCCAGTAGGTTTGCCGAGACGATCAACATCAACCCGGTATTCACCAGATTGGTGACTACCGCTCGGCCTTTGTACGCGAGCACGTCCCCCCTGCGAATGCTGACCTCTTGGAGTACCTCGCTCAACTGAACGATGGAGTACGGGTTGTAGACCTCGAAAACGACAGTCGCGTTCTCGAGCTTGAGCAGAGTTCCGCGCGACAACTCTCCCTGGCTGTTGCGGAAGCTGACGAAGCTTTGGAGTGGAGGCTGTCTGGCGTTCACGAAAAAGACGGTCCGCTGCGTTCAACGAAAGGCCAACCTGGAGGAAGAGAATCTGGTTGGACTCCCTCCCGCCGTGTTTGGCGAGGAGGCGGCGAGTCGGTTGGAACTCGGCCGCGCCCCGGCTGGGTGGACACTCCGACTCCGTTGAGGTGCCGCGTGACGCTCCTTGTCGTTCCCTTAATTCTTATATTGCCGTGCTTTTTTGCCACATAGGCACAGCCTGACGCAAGCCCTTTGCGTCAAGTTCCGACGTTTTTTTATTGCGTTCGTGCGGCTACTCCCGTTGTGTAAGGAGTAATCTTGTAAAAGGGCCAAGCATGTAATATTTTGGTGTTTCGACAACATCAACCCGTTTCGTGGCAATAATGATACAAACAACCGGGACTGGAACATCGCCGACGCGAATACTCACCAGCATTACGCCTGCGATCATTTTGGCGAGCGGACTCACCCTCCTTGTCGGTCAATCTCCCGCAGCTGCCTCGGGGTTCGCCATTCCCGAGTCCTCGGCCGCGGGACTGGGCTTGGCGAACGCCATCGTCGCCAATCCGGGTGAACGGGGCGCGTTCTCCTATAACCCCGCTGCCATGGGCTTTCACGACGACTCCAGCATCGCGTTGGGCAGCGTCATCTACGGTCCGCAGCTCAGCGTGAGGACGCTGACGGGAAAGCACGACAGCGAAGGCGCCGACTGGCTCGGCACGCCCGCAATCCAGGCCGCGTTCCGGATCGGGGAGCGCTGGCGACTGGGACTAGGGATCAACGCGCCATTCGGACTGGAAACCCGGTGGCGGCTGGGGACCTTTCCCATGCTCTCGGTTCCGATCCCGACGCCGATCCCCGGCCTTGTCCTCCCCGCTGGCCTCGACCACCCAACGCAGAGCAAGCTGGAGGTCGTCGCCGTCGTCCCCACCGTGACCTACGTTTTCAGCGACAATCTGAGCCTCTCCGCCGGTATCGATTACCTGAACGCGCGCGAAGCGACGTTGAACACGACCGTCACGGGCCTCGACGGCGATGGCGACGGTTGGGGCTGGAACCTGAGTGCCCTCTACAGAAACGGCCCCTGGAGCCTCGGTGCCGCTTTTCACTCGGCGGCGACGATCGGGATCGATGGCAGGGCCACATCGGCCTTCCCCGTGCCAAGCTCACTCAAGGCGAACGTGGATCTTGATTTGCCCTGGCGTTTGCAGCTGGGCGCGCGCTATGCCTTTAACGATCAGCTGGCGGTCGAGGTCGATTGGAACCGAACGGGATGGAGCGAGTTCGAGGAGCTCTCGGTCAAGTCGAGCGACACCGGCATCGTGATCAAGTCTGACCGGAACGACTGGAACGACGCCAACGCATATCGCGTGGGCATGACCTACGACGTGCGGCCCGAGACACGGTTGCGGCTCGGGTACGCGTTCGACCAGACCGGACAACCGGACGCCTACTTTACCCCGCGCATTCCCGATAACGACCGGCACCTGTTCAGCATCGGCGTGGGGCAGTCGTTCCTGCAGGGATGGTCAGTCGACGCGGCTTACACCTACGTGCATTTCGAGGGCCGCGACTACCAAGGCGCGAAGCCTTTCATCCCGACCCAGTCGATCAATGGAACCGTCGCCGTTTCAGGGGATTACGAGCTGAGCGCACACGTCTTCGCGCTCGAGGTCTCCAAGGGCTTCTAGCCGATCGCAGGGAAGCCCCGCCCTCGCTGGGTTCCTGCCGAATCTACGGCTGCGGCTGGAGACTGATCCCGGCCGTAGATCCTGATGAATACCTGGAACGCGCTGGGCTCGTCCCCGTAAGCGAACTGGGACCCCTATCTTCTCCCGGCCGATCCACCAGACGCGTCCTCCGGGACGCCCCGGGGGGCAAGCCACATCTGCCAGGTTGTATTGCGCCTCGCCGGTGGTCTATTCCGGACCAGAGGATTCCGCGCCAGGCCGCGGGGTTCCTGTTGGATCTCCCTAACCAGCCCCACGGATTATGGGTGGTCGGAAAGAACCCGAAGGCCTCGCCCCAGTCTGTATCTGATGGGTCGGACTAGTCCAACAACAACTCATCGATCTACGCGACGGACATCATTTCCGCCCTGTCGTCATTTCGCCGCGACGGCTGATCACATCATTCCGAGCTCGAGACGGGCCTCGTCGGTCATCTTGTCCTGCGTCCAAGGCGGGTCCCAGACCAGCTCGACCTTGACTCGCCCTACCCCTTCGACCTTCTTTACGGCGTCCTCTACCATCGCCGGCATCATGCCAGCGACCGGGCAGGCGGGCGCCGTCAGCGTCATGTCGATATTCACGTCGCCGTTGGGCGCTATATCGATGCCATAGATCAGGCCGAGATCGTAGATGTTGACCGGAATCTCCGGATCGAACACCTGACGCAGCTGCCCAATGATTGGTTCCCGCAGTTCTTCGGCGCTCACGCGCTCAACCGCTACCTCTTCCGTCAGGGCCGCTCCGGCGACGTCCTTCTCGTCGCTCCTGCCGAATCCGGCGAATCGCGCCAGTCTGTTCATGATCAACCTCAACGCCACTTGGTATTCAACTCGAACGAGGCGCCTGAAACGCGCGCCACTTCATCCACCCCGCCGCGGCCTCCGCCCAGGGCTCCGACCTCAATCCAGCGGCGCCAGCTCCAAGCGCTTGCCGACGCGATCCGCTACGTATTCCCGCAAGGGTTCTTCGCTCAGGGAATCGATGATCTCCTCCGCGAAGCCCAGACACAGCATGCGCCTTGCGAGCGTTGCGGGGATGCCGCGGGAGCGTAGGTAGAACAGCATCTCGGGCTCGATCTGACCCACCGTGGTGCCGTGGCTGCATTTGACATCGTCGGCCAGGATCTCCAGCTGCGGCTTGGTATCCACCTCGGCGTTGCGCGACAGCAGCAGATTTCTGTTCGAGAGGTGCGCATCGGTCTTCTGGGCGTCCACCGCGACATGGATGCGCCCATCGAAGACCGCCCGGCCCTTGCCGTAGAGGATTCCCTTGAAGGTCTCCCGGCTTGCGCAGCTGGGCACCGCGTGGTCTACGTCGACGTGGTAATCCATCACCTGCCGATCTCCGCTCAGGTACAGACCCTTGAGATCGCACTCCGCGTGCTCGCCGGCGAAACGCACCACGAGATCCGACCGCGCCCAGGCGGAACCGAGGCCCAGATTCAACCCACGATAGCGGCTGCCCTCGGCCTGACTGAGGTACAGCCCGGTGATGTGGAAGGCGTTGGCGCTCTCATCCTGAACGCGGTCGTGCCGGAGCACGGCGCCACGCCCCAGTTCGATCTCTAGCACGGAATTCGTGCAGTACAGGGACTCGCCAAGGCTCACGTAACGCTCGATGATCGTCGCCTGCGAACCGTCTTCCAGCACCAGCAGGTGACGCGGCTGGGCGACGCGCGGCTCTTCCATCCCGACCGACAGGTGAATCAGTTCGATCGGACGTTCGATCTCCCCGCCCGGCGGAAGCAGCAAGACGAAGCCGTCATCCATGCCAGCGGTGTTCAACGCGGAGAAGACGTGCACGCCGTCGCGCGCGACCTGGTTGAGCCGGGCCGCCACCGCATCCGGATCCGATTCGAGAATGGAGCGCAATCCGCCGGCGCGCACGTTCGCTGGCAGCCCATTCAACGTAGAGAGCCCGGGCATGAAGCGGCCGTTGACCAGCACCGCCCGATGCGCGTCGAGACCGGGGACGAGCAGATCTTCCAGATCGTCCTCGTCTAACGCGGTGAAGGTGTCGCGATGCTGCTTGAACGGTTGCTCCGCCAGGGTCTTGAGGCTGGTGTAACGCCACGCCTCCTGCTTGCCGCTCGGGATGCCCTGCTCACGCACACGGGCGAGAGCGGTTTTTCGCTCCCGATCCAGCCACGGCAACCCGGAATCGGCGCGATCCCCTCCTTCCTGAGCGAGCCAACTCTCGAAGCTCTCTTTCGGCTCCATTCCAGCAATCATGCCGCGGCCTCCTGTTCGATCCAGCCGTAGCCCTTCTGCTCGAGCTCGAGGGCGAGCTCTTTCCCGCCGGATCGAATGATGCGGCCCTTGGCCAGCACGTGGACCCGATCCGGCTCGATGTAATCCAGCAGACGCTGGTAGTGAGTGACCAGGATCATGGAGCGCTCGGGGCCGCGCAGGGCGTTGACCCCGTCGGCCACGATCCGTAGGGCGTCGATGTCGAGACCCGAGTCGGTCTCGTCCAGGATGGCCAGCTTGGGCTCCAGCAGGGCCATCTGGAAGATTTCGTTGCGCTTCTTCTCGCCGCCGGAAAAACCCGCGTTGACGGCCCGCTTCAGCAGGCTGTCGTCGAGGTGCAGCACCTTGAGCTTCTCGCGCATCATGCGCATGAAGGAGACCGCATCCAGCTCGTCCTCCCCACGCGCCTTGCGGATGGCGTTGAGCGCAGACTTCAGGAAGTAGGTGTTGTTCACCCCCGGCAGCTCGACCGGATACTGGAAGGCCAGGAATAGCCCCTTTTGCGCCCGCTCCTCAGGTTCGAGGTCCAGCAGGTCCTCGCCTTCGAACATCGCCGTGCCGGCCGTGACCTCAAACCCCTCGCGCCCGGACAGCACATGCGCCAGGGTGCTCTTACCCGAACCATTCGGCCCCATGATGGCGTGCACCTCGCCGGGGCCGACATCGAGATCGAGGCCCCGTAGAATCTCCTTGCCGTCTACGTTCGCCTTCAAGCCCTTTACCGTTAGCATTTCGTGTCTCCAGTTACTTCTGTTTGCCCGATCTCGCCGCGGGCGAGGGCAGGCATGCCGTTTTCCCGTTTCTAGCCCACTGCGCCTTCCAGGCTGATGCTCAAGAGTTTCTGCGCCTCGACGGCGAACTCCATCGGAAGCTGGTTGAAGACCTCCTTGCAGAAGCCGTTGACGATCATGGACACGGCGTCCTCTTCCGAAAGCCCGCGGGAGCGGCAGTAGAACAGCTGGTCGTCGCTGATCTTGGAGGTGGTGGCCTCGTGCTCCATCTTCGCGGTGGGGTTCTTCACCTCGATGTAAGGGAAGGTGTGCGCGGCGCACCTGTCGCCGATCAACAGGGAATCGCACTGGGTATGGTTACGGGCGCCTTCCGCCCGTTGCGCGATACGCACCAGTCCGCGGTAGGCCTGTCGGCCATGCCCCGCGGAAATGCCCTTCGAGACAATGGTCGACCGGGTGTTGGGTCCGATGTGGATCATCTTGGTGCCGGTGTCCGCCTGCTGCCGGCCCTTGGTCACCG